>CAZJBP010000001.1:0-60705 GCA_964544115.1 uncultured Victivallales bacterium
GCGTGAAGGGGGCGCATCCCCGTTTCAGTGCACACGGGGTTGACGCCCAGGCGGGTCCGTCTGCCCCGGCGACACGATCCGCAAAGGGGCGCGGGATGGGCAGCCGCAGGCAGGCGGGCCCATATCGCGTGCCCGCGTTTCGACCCGAGCCGCGACACATCCCCCGGCAGCCTCTCGATCCGATGCGATTCCCACCGGCCGCCCGAGGTCGATACCGATACCGATGCCGACCCCGACGCCGAAAGGACTGCGCGCCAGGCCGCCAGCCCCAACCGCGGGCCTGACACTACCCACACTGCACTTGCACTGAAACGGGGATGCGCCCCGGGTTGCGGCGTGCCCGCATCGGGGCTCGACGCTAAGTCCGACGGGCTGCTAGGCTTTGGCGACATGAGTCAAGCTGGCGGGCGAGCGAGCGGGCGCCTCGTGATCCCGCCGCGTGGGAGGGTGCGTTCCATGGCCACGATTGTCTTTCGCGAGGGGCCTCTTGCCGGCCAACAGCGTGAGGTGCCGGAATCCGGCCTCAACATCGGTCGGAGCCCGACCTGCAAGCTGACGATGAATGATGGACGGGTCTCCGGCGAGCACCTGCTCCTCACCATGGAAGCGGGAGCCTGGTGGGCATACGATCTCCAGAGCACGAACGGCACGTTCGTCAACGGCCGGCAGATCCAGGCCATGCGGCTGAACGAGGGGGACCAGATCGCCATCGGCGACTCGATCATCCTGTTCCACCTCGGCGCGGCGCCCGCCATCGATCCGAACGCCATCCCCTCCAGCCCGACGGCGGCCAGCCTGCGGCAGGCCGACGCCGGCGTGAAGATCATCGCCCGGGCGGCCGACAACGAGGCGGAGATGAGCCGCGACGACCTCGAAGCGGCGGCGGCCCTGACGGACGCGTACCGCCGCATGCGCGAGCAGGTGGCCCGAACCATCGTGGGACAGGCGGATGTCGTGGAGCAGGTGCTGATCGCCATCTTCTGCCGCGGCCACGCCCTGCTGGTCGGCGTGCCCGGCGTGGCAAAGACACTTCTCGTCAGCACGCTGGGCCACCTGCTGGATCTCAGCTACAAGCGCATCCAGTTCACCCCGGACCTGATGCCGTCGGACATCACCGGCAGCGACGTGCTCCAGGAGGACCAGACCACCGGCAAGCGCGTGTTCCGCTTCATCCAGGGGCCGATCTTCGCCAACATGCTGCTGGCCGATGAGATCAACCGCACCCCGCCGAAGACCCAGGCGGCGCTGCTGGAGGCCATGCAGGAGCATCGCGTGACGATCGGCGACACGTCGTACCACCTGCCGGAGCCGTTCTTCGTCCTCGCCACGCAGAACCCGATCGAGCAGGAAGGCACGTATCCGCTGCCCGAGGCGCAGCTTGACCGGTTCATGTTCAACATCATCGTGGACTATCCCACCGCCGACGAGGAGCGGGACATCATCCGGCAGGTCACCGGCTCGTACAAGGCGGAGCTGGAGGTGACGCTGACCGCGCAGGAGGTGCTGAACCTCCAGCAGATCGTGCGCCGGGTGCCGGTCGCCGCCCACGTCATCGACTACGCCCGCGACATCGCGCGGGCCACGCGGCCCAAGGCGCCCGACGCGCCGGACTTCGTCAAGGAGATGGTGGCCTGGGGCGCCGGGCCGCGCGCCGGCATCTGCCTGATCACCGCCGCCAAGGCGCGCGCGATCCTGCATGGCCGGCACCATGCCACCACGGAAGACGTCCGGAAGGTCGCCCTGCCGGTCCTGCGGCACCGCGTGCTGACCACGTTCAACGCCGAAGCGGCGGGCGTCACGAGCGACGAAATTGTCCGGATGGTGATCGAGCGCCTCAAGCCCGTGGAGAGCATCAACGTGTGATGGTCTGGCAGACGATTCAGCTGTTTAGGCTGTAGGCTGTTAGGGAGACGAGATGGAAGGGGCGGACAGATGGACTGCGAATGTCTCCCGCCAGAAGAAAGTCGGACACGACTGGATCGCCCTAACAGCCCAAAGTGGGCCTGCGCCCACAACCTATAATCAACCACAGATTACACTGATGGCACGGATGGGGAAGCCAACATGACAAAGCACAACCCACTTCATATCAGTGCTATCCGTGTTATCCGTGGTAATCATCTTGTTTTCTATCAGCGATCCGGATGGTTAAGGTACTAATCGTCCAACCCACCTGACGGCCTCTCCCCTACAATGAAGACCGGGCGCTCACTGGATTACATGCGGCTGCTGCCGGGCGAGTCCACCGCCAAGGTGTCCCGCCTGGAGTACCTGGCCCGGAGCGTCGTGGAGGGCTTCATCACCGGCCGCCACCGGAGCCCGCACAAGGGCTTCTCGGTCGAGTTCGCCGAGCACCGGCAGTACGCGCCGGGCGACAACCTGCGGGACCTCGACTGGCGCGTGTACGGCAAGTCCGACCGGTTCTACATCAAGCAGTACATCGAGGAGACCAACCTCCGGGCCACAATCCTCGTGGATGCGTCCGGGTCCATGGCCTACGCGGGGGACCTGGCCGCCGAGGTCGACGGGCACCGGCCCTCGAAGTTCGAGTATGCGCAGCTTCTGGCCGCCGCGCTCTCCTACCTCCTCATCATGCAGCAGGACGCCGTCGGGCTGGTGACGTTCGACACCGGCATGCGCCGCTACATCCCCGCCCGCAGCCGGGCCGGGCAGCTGCGCCAGGTGCTGGATGAGCTCAACCAGACCCGCCCGGGCGGCGAAACCGGCCTGAGCCCGATCTTCCACAACATCGCCGACCGGATTCACCGCCGCGGCGTCGTCATCATCCTGAGCGACCTGTTCGACAACGCCGAGGGCATCATCAAGGCCCTCCACCATTTCCGCTACCGGCGCCACGACGTGCTGCTGCTGCACATCATGGCGGAGGAGGAACTCACCTTCCCCTTCAAGGGCTCCACGCACTTCCAGAGCCTCGAGCAGTCCGGCGTGAAACTGCAGATCGATCCCTCGTCCGTGCGGGGCGAGTACCTCAAGCGGGTCGGCGACTTTGTGGCCACGATCAAGTCCGCCTGCAGCCAGATCCGGGCGGAGTATGTCCCGATGTCCACGAAGACGCCGTTCGACGAGGCGCTCGCGGATTGCCTGTCGCGGCGGCGCAAGAGCCGGTGAGGAGTTCATGCTGTTCCAGAACATGTGGTTGCTGGCGGGGCTGCTGACGGTATCCATCCCGATCGTCATCCACCTGCTGAACCGGCGGACCCCGCGGACGGTCCAGTGGGGCGCGATTCAGTTCCTCCTCGACTCCATGATCCGCTGCAAACGCCGGATCATGCTGGAGGAGGTGCTGCTCCTGGGCGCGCGGTGCCTGCTGCTCTCCCTGGTGGCCTGCGCCGTCGCCCGGCCCTTCGTGCCGCCGGGCTCGCATGTCCCGTATGCGATCGTCCTGCCGCTCGCCCTGCTGGCCATCGCGATGTTCGGCGCCTCCTTCGCCATGACGCCGGCCCCGCGGGCCGCGAGGGTCTGCCGCCTCGCCGCCGCCCTGATGATCCTGCTGGCCGGCCTGGCGGTCGGGCTGGAAAAGAAGCTCAACCTCGGACGGTTCGGCGGGGCCGCCTCGCAGAGCATCGCCCTGGTCATCGACGGCTCGACCTCCATGACGGTCGGCGCGGACGGCACGCCCAACTTCAACCGCGCGCTCGCCGAGGCCACGCGGCTCGTTGAGACGGCCGGCCCGGGCGCGGAGTTCAGCGTCATTCTGGCCGGCTCATTTCCCGTGACGGTCATCGGCGCGCCCGCCTCGGACCGCGTCAAGGTGCTCTCGGCCCTCGAGGCCCTTAAGCCCGCCGCCGGCTGCGCGCGGGTCCCCGCGGCCCTGTCCGCCGCCGCCTCGGCGCTCGCCCTGGGCTTCTGCCCCGAGAAGAAGATCGTGTTCCTCACCGACGGCCAGCGCGCCGGCTGGGAGACGGACGACCCCAGCCGCTGGAAGTTCGTCGGGGACACCTTTGCCAAGATGACCCCGCCGCCGGACTTTGTGCTGAGAACCCTCCCGGGGCCGAAGCGCTTCCGCAATGCCGGGGTGGCCGCGATCGACTTCTCCCGCGAGGCCGTGGGCGCCGACCGCGAGGTCGGCATCCTGGTGCGCGTGGAGAACACGGGCAGCGAGGCCGTGACGCCGTCGGAGCTCACGCTCAAGATCGGCGAGGACGTGCTGACGGACCGGACGATCGGCCAGATCGAGCCCGGCGCTTCGGAGTCGATCCGCTTCCCGTACCGGTTCAGGGAGGCGGGGCCGCACACGCTCGTCGCCCGCCTCGCCGTCACGGACGACCTGCCCGCCGACGACACCTGCAGCGCGGCGGTCAGCGTCATCGGGTCGCTGCGCGTCCTGCTGATCGACGGCCATCCATCCTCGCGCTTCCTGGACGGCGCCGCCTCCTTCGCCGCCCTGGCCATGGCTCCCGCCGAGGGCACCGCCACCCTCGCAAAGCGGGCGGGCGGCGCAGACGCGGAAAAGCAAGGCGCCGACCGATTTCTCATCGAGCCGAAGATTGTGGATGTCCTGTCGCTCCAGGACATCGGACCGCTGGCCGGCTATGACGTCATCGTGCTCTCCGACGTCCCGCAGCTGCCGTCCGCGCTGGCCCGGGACGTGAGGGCCTACGTGCGCGACGGAGGCGGTCTGCTCGTGGCGCCGGGAGAGAACGCCCGCCGCGACTTCTACAACGGATGGCTGACGACGGAAGGGAAGCGCCTGCTGCCGGCGGACATCGGCACGCGCATCACCGCCGCCCCGGGGGAGGAGCGCCGCCTCAGCCTGACCACCCTGACGCATCGCGCACTCCAGTCCGTCCGGGACAGCAACCGCGGCGACATCGGCACGCTGGCCGTCTCGGACTATTGGCTGCTGGGCGAGGCGGCGCCGGACGAAGCGGTGTCCATCGGAGCCCGCCTGAACAACGGCGATGCGTTTCTGGCCGAGCGCAAGGTCGGCAAGGGAGTCGTCCTGCTGACGGCCTGCTCGCTGGACCATCGCGGCAGCAACCTCGCCGGCCTCAGCGCGTTCGTCCCCCTGATCCACGAGATGGTGTACTACCTGAGCAATCCGTCCAGACCGAACCTGAACGTCGCGCCGGGCCCGGACATTGCCCTGCGCCTGACGGCGCGTCCGCAGGGCAAGCCGCGGGACGAGGAGGCCCGCGCAGACGTCCTGGGGCCCGACAACGTGAGCCACCCGGCCCGCCTCCTGATCTCCGGCGACGGCGCGGTGGTGAGGATGGGAGGCCTCCAGCAGCCCGGCCTGTACCGCATCACCGTGCCCGGCGCGCTCAAGGAATGCTGCGGCGACGTGCTGGCCGCCGACGGCACGGTTCCTTTCGCCGTGGCACAGGAGATTGAGGAAAGCCGCCTGCAGCCGCTCGGGCCGGCCGACGTCGAACTGGTCCGGAAGTTTACCCGGCTCAGCCAGCCGGCGACGGTCGAGGAGGCCCGGCGGATCCTGACCGGAAAGGCATTCGGCAAGGAGCTCTGGCGCCTCCTCGCCATCGCCGCCCTGCTGCTGGTGCTGGTCGAAATAGGCCTCACCCGCTGGATCGTCGCCCGACGCGGGGAGGCCAGGGGCGTAGCGTTTTCGGGACCGAACGAGCTGTCGACGTCGTTGCGCGCACACGGGGAGACGATCCGGCATGCTGACTGAACTCAGACGCAGTGATCTCCTGTCGGCGGATGTCCCGACCCTCGTGCTCGTCGCGCTCGCGGCCGTGGCTGTGGCAGCCTGGGCCGGCTCTCACGGATTGAAACGCCGGTTCGGGCGCCCGTGGCCGGGCCGCGGCTTCCTTGCCGTGCGTGTCCTCCTCGGAACCGCCGCCGCGTGGTCGGCTCTGCAGATCGCCGCGCGCTTCCTGATGCTGGGCACCCCGTGGTCGCTCTGGGCCACCGGCCTTGTCGCCGCGGCTTCCATCGAAACCGCCGCGGCGCTTTATCAGCTGGAGCGCGCAAGGGTTTCGACGCTCACCGGACGGATGCTCCTGGCCCTGCGGATCACCCTGATCCTGCTGCTCATGGTAATGCTGTCCCAGCCGGTGCTGTGGTGGGAGACCGGCCGGAGCGTGACCCGCTACGTCGCCGTGCTGCTCGATGACTCGGCATCCATGCACATCACCGACCGGGCGCTGACGCCCTCGGACAAGCTGAAGCTGGCCTCTCTGTTCGGCCTCAAGGCCGTGCGCCAGCGACCGGAGCTCGATCTTCTTCCGGGCCGACTGGCCGACATCCGCAGCAAGCTCGCCGCCGAGAGCGCCGGCCTCCAGGCCGTGCCCGAAACCGACGCGGCCGCGTTCAAGGCCTTTCTCGAAAAGCAGGGCGCGTCCCTCGGAACGTTCCTGCAGGACGCGCACGGGCGCGTGAGCGGCGACTGCGAGGCGCTCGGCCGGGGCCTCGCACAGGCGGACGCCGCGCAAGGATGGAGGAAGAACCTCGAGGACATCCGCGCGCGCCTCAGCCAGAAGGTCCTCCCGCGCCTGGCCGAAGCCGCCAAACGGGTCGCCGACGGCAGCGCGGCACCCACACCGGAGCAGCGCCAGGGCCTGCTGCAGGCGCTGAACATCGCCGGCGACGAACTGGCGCAGAGCCTCGCGCTCCTGCCCCCGGCGCTGGCCGGCATGGACGAGGCCCTCTACCGCGGACTGTCGCCCGATGACGTCAAGGCCGTGGATGAGATTGCCGGCCGCACGCGCGCCCGGATTGCGCGGGACGTACTGACCCGTCCCAAGGGAGACGCCGAGGGCATGCTCAACCGGCTGAAGAGCAAGTACGCGCTGAAGTTCGTCCGCTTCGCATCCGACAGCGTGCCGACCGATGTGGATGCCTGGCAGAAAGGCGGGGAGGCGTCGTTTCTCCCCTCCCTGTCCAGCAACGCGCCCGACCGAGAAGATCTCCCGGCCGCGGGAGCGCTCCCACGGGCGTTCCGCGAAACGACGGACCTTGGCGCGGCGCTGGACCGGGTCGCCGGCGAAGCGACGCCCGACAGCCTGGCGGGCGTGCTGGTCCTGACCGATGGCCGCCACAACGGGAAGGTGTCGCCCGAGGCCGCCGCGCGGCGCCTGGGCACCCTCGGCGTACCGGTGTGCACGGTCTTGATCGGCAGCAGCGACACGCCGAAGGACGCCGCCGTCGTCGACGTCACGGCCCCCGTATCCGTCTACCTCGGCGACAAGGTCAACGTCCAGGCATCGCTGCGCCTGGTCGCTCTCCGCGGACGCACGGCCAAGGTCCGCCTCATGCTGAACGGCGAAGCCGTCGACGAGGCGTCGGTGGATGTGCCCGAGGATACGTTCCTGACCCGCGTGGCCCTGAGCCACACGCCGAAGGACGCCGGCATCCTCGCCTACGAGGTCGCGATTGAACCCATCGACGGCGAGCCGCTGACGGAAAACAACACGTGGCCGCTGCGGGTGGCGGCGTCGGACAACCGCATGAACGTCCTCCTTGTGGAAGGGCGCCCGCGCTGGGAGTTCAGATACCTGCGCAACCTGCTGTACGTCCGCGATCGCGCGGTGCACCTGCAGTACGTGCTGCTGGAGCCCGATCGCCTGGAGGGCGCGCCGGCGCCGGACCCGGTGGCGGCCTCGGCCTCCCGCACGTTTGGCGACGCGGAGGCCACCGCCCTGCCGGCCAGCCGGGCGGAGTGGATGCGGTTCGACGTGATCATCCTCGGCGACGTGGCTCCCGACGCGCTGGACGCGGACACCCTTGAGACGATCCAGCACTGCGTGTCGGAGCGCGGCGCGCTGCTCGTCGTCCAGGCTGGCCCCCGCTTCATGCCGCACTGGCATACGAGCCCCCTCCTGCGCGAGTTGCTGCCCGTCCGGTACGCGCAGACCGAAACCTCGTTCTACGCCAGCCCCGAGCCGGCCAGCCGCATCCGCCTGACCGCCGCCGGCACGGCGCACCCGATCATGCAGCAGGCCGGCGGCGCGGAGGAGAACCGCGAGATCTGGGAGAGCTTCCCGCCGATCACCTGGCGCCACGCCGTCGCCAGCGTGAAGGAAGGCGCCTCGGTGCTCGCCTATGCCGAGCCGCTGCCCGTCGGACCCGGCGCCGCACTCGCGGAACGCGGCGCGCGCCGCGAGGACGCGACGGCGGCCGCCCCCCTGATCGTGGCGCAGCCCTACGGCCTCGGCCGAGTCGTGGCCCTCACCTATGATGAAACGTGGCGGCTGCGCTACCGGAAGGGCGACGTGCATCACCACAAGTTCTGGGGCCAACTCCTGCGCTGGGGTGTGGGCGACAAGCTGCGTTCCGGCACGGAGCACGTCCGCATCGGCACGGACCTCCTCACCTACCCGATCGGCGCCCCGGTCCGCATCGAGGCCCGGGTGCTCGACATGGACTACAAGGCCGTGACGAACGACTCGATCTACGTCCGCGTGTCCAGCAATGAGCGGGAGGTCATCCGCCGCCAGCTCCAGTATCGCCGCGATTCGTGCGGCATCTTCGAGGCCACGCTGCCCGCCATGCCGGAAGCGGGCCTGTACCGCGTGGAGCTCGAAAGCCGCAAGGTGGACGAGCTCCTGACCCGGGAAGGCGCCGCCGCAGTCGGCACGGAGTTCGTCGTGGCCGCGCCCGGCACGTCGCGGGAGCTCAGCGAGCTGTCCACTGACCTCGACACGCCCAGGGCGATGGCGGCCGCCAGCGGCGGGAAGGTCGCCGGGCCGGAGTCCGCCGACAGCGTGCTCGACGTGTTCGGGCCCGGAAGCCGGAGGCTGTCGGAAATAAGGGAGTTGACCCTGTGGGACTCCTGGCCGATGTTGGCGCTCATGGTCCTGATCATCACAGCCGAGTGGCTGTTGCGCAGAAGGAAGGGACTGGTATGAGCCCCCGCCCGAACACCCCGGCCGGGCTTCCCCCGGAGGTCGACATCGACCGCCTGCCGCAGGGCATTGTCGACAAGCTGACGCTCATGATCCGGCGCATCCGCCACATCATCCTGCTGCGCGGGATCCTGATGGTGGCGGCGACGGCCATGGGGCTGCTCCTCGCGCTGATGGCGCTGGACGCCGCGGTGGTCATGCTCCCTCGCAACCTGCATGCCGCCCTCTCCTTCTGCGCGCTGCTGGCAACGGCGGCCGTTGCATGGCGCGTCCTTCTTTACCCGCTGAGACGCCGGCACACGCTCACGGCCATTGCCCGGACCCTTGAGATCCGTCACCCCGAACTCGAGGAGCGGATCAGCTCGGCCATTGAACTGCTGGGCAGCCCGGACCCCGCGGCCATGAAGGGCTCCGAAGCGCTGATCGCGGAACTGGTGAAGGCCGCCGAGATCGATGCCACCGTGGTCCAGCCGCAGCTGGAATTCACCATCCGCACGGCCAGGCCCTACCTGGGTGCCGTGGGCGTCATGGCCGCCGTGGTCGCCCTGCTCCTGCTGCTGTGGCCCCAGTTCATCTCCCGGCTGCTGGTGCGCACGCTGGTTCCCTACGCGAACGTCGGCAACGCGTACGCATCGCTCCTCGCCGTCGCCCCCGGCAACGGCCGGATCGGCTTCGGCGAGGCGCTGACGATCTCAGCGCAGGCTCGGATGCCCGGCATGACCCGGGCTGAAGTACTGTGCGTCGGCTCCAATGGCGTCGAGACGGTGGAACGGATGGCCGCCGGGGAGGTGCCCGCCTCGGAGGTCTCCGAGTTTTCGATGACGTTCCCGTCCGTGCAGGAGAGCTTCCGGTATCGCGTCCGCGCGGGCAGCGCCCTGTCGGGCTACTACCTGATCCGCGTGGAACGCCGTCCGGAGGTCGAGCGGTTCACCGTCTCCTACGATTACCCGGCCTACGCCGGGTTGCCGCCCCGGACGCAGGAGGGAGCGCCCGGAGACATCGTGGCGCCCGCAGGCAGCAAGGTCCGGCTCTCGGCCCGGTTCAACAAGCCGCTGACAGCCGCCGACCTGGTGCTGGACGGCAAGCCGGTCGACTGCCTCCCGCCCGCAGGCGCAACGGCGGCCGGGCCGCTGCAGGACCGAGCGTGGGAGGTCTCGCTGGCGAAGGGCCAAACCGGGTCCTGGTTCCTTCGCCTGGAAGACGACATCGGCATGACGAATCAGCCGGCCCGTTTCAAGCTGCAGTCCGTGCCCGACGCACGGCCCACGGTGGCGATCTCGGAGCCCGCCGCCACCGCGCTGAAGCTCTCGCCGACGGACCTCGTGCCGATCACCTACGTTGCGCAGGACGACTACGGCATCGGCGCGGCCACGTTGTTCGTCACCGTCGACGACGGGAAGCCCACGGTCGTCGACCTGCCGCCCCCCGCCCGCAACGAGGCCCGCCGCGACACGTGGACGGGGAGCGAGACGGTGGACCTGTCGGCGCTGGACCTGTCGGCCGCGAAGACCGTGCGCGTGCGGATCGGCGTGTCGGACACGCTGCCCGCCGACCTGCTCGGGCCCCAGACCGGCGTCAGCGCCGTGGTCTCGATCCAGATCGACCGGCAGGCCGCTGCGTTGTCCCAGCAGACCGTTCTCTCGCTCGAAGCCCAGCTTCGGGCCGACCTGGCCGCCGCGAAGGCGAAGCTGGAGCAGGGCCGCGACAGGACCGCCGCCGATATCAACAGCAACCCCGGCGCCGCGGTCCGCCTGCCGGACATCAAGGACATTCACCGCCTGGCCGAGGACGCCGAGGCGATCCTGCGCAGCCTGGCCGCGAGGGCCGGGGAGTCGCCACTCGCGGAGTTGTCCAACCCGCTGAAAGCCATCGCCGACCAGCATGTCGAGCCGGCAAAGAAGACGGCGGAGATCATCCCCGCAACGGACAACGACACGGAACGCGGCGAACACGCAAACTCCATGCTTCAGGATTTCAAGGACGCTGTCGCGGCACTGGAGGACCTGGCAGGGAAGTTGGATAAGGCTCACGAGAACGCGATGCGCCTGGCCGCGCTGACCGATCTGGCGCATCGGCAGGAGCAACTGGCCCAGGCCGCGCAAAAGCTCGCCAGCCAGCCTCAGCCGGCCAACAAGGAAGAGATGGAGAAGTGGAAGCAGGCGCAGGATGAAGCGCTAAAGAAGGTGGCGGACCTGCTCAAGAAGGACCCCGAAGCGCTCAGCAGGCAGATGGAAGAGAACCAGAAGGCCGCTCAGAACCTGTCCGAGGCGGCCCGACAGCTTGCGGAGCAGCAGAAGGCGCTGGCCGAGCAGCCCCCGCCGTCGCCGGATGGCGCGCTGAAGCAGCAGGGCGACATGGCGAAGAAGGCGGCCGGTCTGAAAGACGACACCGGCGCGCTGGCGAACAAGATGGAGAAGCTGGCCTCCGGCCCGGAAGACTCGAAACCGAAAAGCGCCTCCGAGGCCCGGCGCAGCGTGGAGGCCGCGGCCGACAGCATGAAGTCGGCGATGGATAAGATGGCCCCGACGCCCCCGGGCCCGCAGAAACCGCCGTCTCCAGACGCCGGCCCTACCCCGCCGCCTCCGCCCCCGCCGCCGGGCGGCGCCAACCCGCCCGCCCCTCAGGCGTCCCAGCAGCAGGCCAGCCAGCAGCTCCAGAAGGCTTCGGACAAGCTCGCGGAACTGGCCAAGACCATGGACGGTCAGAACAAAGCGGCGAAGCCCGGGGAGAGCAAGACCCCGTCGGCCGGGGCGAAGACGCCCAACGCCGGCAGTCCCGCCCCTGGCAAGGGCGCCGGATCCAAGGGCCAGGGCGAAGGCGGCGGCAAGCCCGGCTCGACGCCCAGCCCCGGAAAGACTCCTGGCGGGCCGCCGGGCCCGGGCGGCAAGGAGCCCGGCGCGCCGGGCGGAGAGCAACCGGCACCTGGCACCGGCATGCCGAATCCCAGCCCGCTGGCCAAGGCCTTTGACAAGGCGGCGGGTGCGGCCACGGCGCCGTCGATGGCGCAGGCCGCCCCCCCGGCCGCGCAGGCGGCGGCGGCGCTTAACCAGATGGCCTCGGCTATGGCGCAGGGCATGGGAATGTCCTCGGCGCCGCCCGGCGGCTCCGCGGGAGGCGCACCCGGCGCTGCTCCCGACGGTTCCGGGATCCCCGGCGGCGGCGGGGACCTCGCCGGATCCGGCGGCAAGTGGCTCACCTCCGGAAAGACGGGCCCGGGCGGCGACCTCGGCGCCGCCGAGGACGGCACGGCGTCGGACTATCGCGACCTCGTCAAACGCTACTTCAGAGCGGTGGCCCGCGAAGGGGAGAAGGAACCATGATGAAGGCCCTTGCAGCGCTGCTGATCCTGGTCGCCGTTCTGCGTGCGGGCGCTGCCGATGCTCCTCCCGCGCCCGAGGCCGCTGGCGCGGGCGATCCCGTGGAACGCGCGGTCGAGCGCGGCCTGGCGTACCTCGCCGGGATTCAGGACAGTGGCGGGTTCTTCCCCGAGGAGTACGGCCGGACCACCGGGGTCGTCTCCCTCGGGGGCATGGCGTTTCTGGCCAAGGGCTACCTTCCGGGCCGCCCGCCCTACGGCGACGTCCTCAACCGCTGCATCGACTACGTCGTCGCCAACCAGATGGAGAACGGCCTGCTGGCCAAGCCCGATCAGCGCATGTACTCGCACGCGATCAGCACGCTCTTTCTCTGCGAGGTGTCCGGCATGGTGGACCCCGCCCGGCAGGCGAAGCTGGACGACGTCCTGCCCAAGGCCGTGAAGCTGATCCTGGCCGCGCAGGCGGTCCCCAAGGGCGACGACCAGCGCGGAGGCTGGCGGTATAGCCCGACCTCCAACGACAGCGACATGTCCTGCACCGGCTGGGCGCTCATGGCACTGCGATCGGCGCGGCTCAACGGCGCGCCCGTGCCGGACAAGGCCATCGAGGATGCCGTGACGTACATCCTCAACCACGGTGACCCCGCCCAGGGCACCTTCGGCTACCAGGACCGGTCGAGCCACGCCACGGAGCTCACCGGTGCCGGCCTCCTCTGCCTGGAGCTGACCGGCCATCACGGTGAGGACATCACGTTGAAAGCCGGTGACTTCATTCTCAACAACTATGAGAAGCTGCCCGGGCAGGACTACGTCTCGTACGGCAACTATTATAACGCCCAGGGCATGTTCCAGCTCGGCGGCAAGTATTGGGCAAAGTACTCCGAGTGGATGTACGCCACCTGGCTGCCGAAGCAGCGGGAGGACGGCTCCTGGCCGCCGACCAACATCGGCGTGGCCTATGAAACCGCCATGATGCTCCTCGCCATGACCGTGCCCTACCGTCAGCTGCCGATCTACCAGCGCGACGAGACGGTCGACGACGCAGCCGGACGGTGAGGCCGCGACCGCGGCTCGACGCCTCCACATCACCGTCTACAAGGGACCTCCTACAGGGGTCTTGCACGGCATTCACAACGAGTTTATCCTCCGCCCTGAAGTCGGGCATACGAAGTTGTTCCTCGCGCCGCTCATGAGGACTGAACGTTCGAAAGAGGAAGGCGATAGTGTATGAAGGGGATGCGGTTCTGGCGTTTTGCGGTGCTGCTGTGCGCGGGTTTGGCGTGCGGTGCGAGTGCGGGGGATCTGGCGATTGCCTCGTTCAACGGCGCAGGGCGTTTGACGTTCGAGGCGTTGAACAACGGAACCAATTACACGTACCGCGTGGAATGGGCGTCATCGCCGGCCGGGCCGTGGACGAATTTTGCGGGTGCGGCCGCTGTGCTGGATGCTGTCGAAGCTCCCGGAGGGAAGACCGTGACCTGCTCGGTTCCGATGTGCTACCGCGTGGTTGCCTCGGTTTTGGCCGCCGCTCCGGCGGCAACGACAGACAGCGCGACGTCTCTGGCGGGCACCTCAGCCACACTCAACGGCACCGGCACTCCCGGCGGAACCGCGGCAGGTGGCTGGTTCCGCTACTCCACCGTCAGTCCCGGCACGGGCAACGACACCTTCGGCACGCGGGTGCCGACCAGCGGCGCCACTGCGCTGGGCTCCGGGACGTCCCCGGTGGCCTACTCGCGCGGGATCGCCGGACTGTCTGCGGGGACGGCCTACTACTACTGCGCCATCGTCTCCAACTCCATGGGGGTGGCGTTCGGTACGGTGCAGTCCTTCACGGCCCCACTGCCGCCTGCGGCGACGACGACGGCCGCAACGTCGCTCGCCGGCACCTCGGCCACGCTCAACGGCACCTGCAATCCCGGTGGAGCCGCAACGACCGGCTGGTTCCGCTACTCCACGGTCCATCCCGGAGCGGCCAATGACAGCTTCGGCACGCGGGCGCCGGCCAGCAGCGGCACGGCGCTGGGCTCGGGGTCATCTCCGGTGGCCTACTCTCAGGGGATCAGCGGGCTGATCGCCGGGACGACCTACTACTATTGCGCCATCGCCGAGAATGCCGAGGGGCTCTCGTTCGGGAGCATCCTGTCCCTCACCACGAGCGCAACCGCCCCGGCGGCAACGACAGACAGCGCGACGTCTCTGGCGGGCACCTCGGCCACGCTCAACGGCACCGGCACTCCCGGCGGAGCCTCCACGACCGGCTGGTTCCGCTACTCCACCGTCAGTCCCGGCACGGGCAACGACACCTTCGGCACGCGGGTGCCGACCAGCGGCGCCACTGCGCTGGGCTCCGGGACGTCCCCGGTGGCCTACTCGCGCGGGATCGCCGGACTGTCTGCGGGGACGGCCTACTACTACTGCGCCATCGTCTCCAACTCCATGGGGGTGGCGTTCGGTACGGTGCAGTCCTTCACGGCCCCACTGCCGCCTGCGGCGACGACGACGGCCGCAACGTCGCTCGCCGGCACCTCGGCCACGCTCAACGGCACCTGCAATCCCGGTGGAGCCGCAACGACCGGCTGGTTCCGCTACTCCACGGTCCATCCCGGAGCGGCCAATGACAGCTTCGGCACGCGGGCGCCGGCCAGCAGCGGCACGGCGCTGGGCTCGGGGTCATCTCCGGTGGCCTACTCTCAGGGGATCAGCGGGCTGATCGCGGGAACGACCTACTACTACTGCGCCATCGCCCAGAATGCCGAGGGGTTGGCGTTCGGCACCGTGCTGTCCTTCACCACCCCATGACGCTGACAAGACCCCAACCGGCCGTCGTCGATTCCGATGGCGCCAGCGTACGGTGACCTCCCTCGCTGCGTTCGGGATGCCCCGGACAGCGGTTTGTGCGGCTCTGGATTCCCGACCACGGCTCCCGGCCGTGACCGCCTCATGCCGTCGCCGAACGCAGTGAGACATCCCCCCCCCGGGGGGGCGATCGTTCCGGAGAACGCTGTTGCCATAAGGCACACACGGTGATACCCTCGCATGGATGGATGTTTACCGGTGTGACCTGGAGAAGAACGAGAAGCTGAAGGCTGAGCGTGGCATCAGCTTTGAGCAGGTTGTGATGCACATCGAGCGGGCGGATATTCTTGACGTGTATGAGCATCCCAACCAGAAGAAGCATCCTGGTCAACAGATCTTGGTCGTGCGGATCGAAGAATATGCCTACCTTGTGCCGTTCATAGAGTCGAGCGAGGGACGCTTCCTTAAGACAATCATCCCGAGCCGCAGGGCGACACGGCAGTACTTGGAGGAGGAACATGAAAACGATTAAAATCGACAGAGAGGAACAGGGGATTCTTGATTCCGTTGCAAGGGGCGAATGGAGATCCGTCAAGAATCTCAAGAGTGAGATCAAGCGGCATCAGCAATATGCCAGGAATACCCTCAAGAAGGATCGAAGGGTAAACATCCGAGTGTCGTCCAAGGATCTTGAAGAGCTCCAGGCGATCGCCGTGGCAGACGGGATTCCTTATCAGACCCTGATGTCCAGCGTTCTTCACCGTTTTGTCGGCGGACGACTCGTGGACAGCAAAGCAGTCCGTGCAAGGTGAGTCACCTGGCGGCACCTTTGGCCCGAGGCCTTTGACAGATCCCTCGCTGCGCTCGAGATGACCCAGACGGCGGCGCGGGCGTTGCTGGCTTCGCGGGCAGGGCTCCCTGCCGCATGGCGCTTCACTCCACCCGCGCGCGTTCACTCGACAAGGACAGAGGCGATACCCTATGGTGCGCCCCGGGATGCAGGAGGTGCCGGGCGGGCCGCGGGGCGGGCCACGGCGTGTGTGGGATGGCGGGGCGGGCAATCACTCTCATATGACCCAGAACAGACTCGAACGCACTGAGAATTTCCTGGTCTCGCTCATCCGGCGACCCTCGCTGGACGCGCGCCTTTTTCCCCGCCGCGTCCAGTTCCTTCTGTGGTGGCTCAAGCAGTTGTCCCGGCTCTACGGAGGCGTGGTGCAGCTGCGGCTGTTCCTCTACCGCAAGGGCATCTTCCGCCACCACGCGCTCGGATGCCAGGTCATCAGCGTCGGTAACCTGACCGTGGGCGGCACGGGCAAGACGCCGGTCGTGGAGGTGTTCGCGCGGGAGCTGGCCAAGGTCGGCAGGAAGGCCGCCATTCTGAGCCGCGGCTACAAGAAGCAGGAGGCGCGCCCGCTCCGTCGCCTCGCCAACTGGCTGCTCCTGCGTGAAGTTGCGCGCCCGCCGCGGGTGGTCTCGGACGGACGGCAGCTGCTCCTGGATTCGGCCATGAGCGGCGATGAGCCGTACATGCTCGCGGCCAACCTGCCGGACGTAGCCGTGCTGGTGGACAAGAACCGCGTCAAGAGCGGCCGCTACGCCATCAACCGCCTGGGGTGCGACACCCTGATCCTCGACGACGGCTTCCAGTACCTCTCCCTCCGGCACCGGGTCGAGATCGTGCTGGTCGACTGCACCAACCCCTTCGGCAACGGCCATGTCCTGCCCCGCGGCATCCTGCGCGAGCCAGTCCGCAACCTGGCGAAGGCGGACTTCATCTTCCTGACCAAGTCCAACGGCCACGGCACCGAAGACCTGCGGGCCCAGATCAGGGCGCTGAACTCCCGCGCGGAAATCATCGAGTGCCGGCACTGCCCGCGCTACCTGGAGAACGCGTTCACGGGGCAGCAGCTGCCGCTCGAGGCGCTGGGCGGCATGAAGGCGGTGGTGATGTCCGGGATCGCCGTGCCGGAAGGGTTTGAAAGCGAACTGCGCGCGCGCGGCGTGAACCCGCTGGAGACCTACCGCTTCGCCGACCACCACCGCTATTCCCAGCAGGAGCTTATCGACGTCGTCAACGTCGCGGCGCGCCTCGGCGCAGACGCCGTGCTGACCACCGAGAAGGACGCCGTGCGATTCCCGAAGCTCGACCGCTGCGACGTGCCCGTCTGGTTCCTCCGCGTGGATATCGAAATCCTCAGCGGCCACGAGGACTTTCACCACTGCATCGAGCGCATCTGCTTCTTCAATGAGCCCGAACCGTCAGGAACGCATGCACGCTGAACCCCGAACCCTGAACCCATCGCCATGTCCGAGCGCATTCTGATCTGCGGCGTGAACTGGCTGGGCGACGCGGTGATGACCTTGCCGGCGATCACGGCGTTTCTCGCCGAACACCCGGACGCCCGCGTCTCGATCCTGGTGAAGCCGCCGCTGGTTCCCTTCTGGCGGATGGTGCCGGGGCTGCACGACGTTCTGGAACTGGAGACCGGCGACGCGGGTACCCTGTGGGCCGCCGGAACGGTCCGCCGCGGGCGGTTCGACCGCGCCATCGTGCTGCCGAACTCGTTCCGCTCGGCACTGATCCCGTTCCTGGCCGGCGTGCCGGCGCGGCGCGGCGCGGCCTCGCCCCTCCGCGGCTGGATGCTGACCGAGCGCGTCGACGCCGCGCCCGCGCCCGCCCGCCGCCATCAGGCCTGGGAATACATGCGACTGCTGCCGGTGACCGCCCCCGCCACCGACCTGTCGCTGCCGCAGCTCAGCCCCGGCGCCGCCCACCTCGATGCCGCCCGCCGGCAGCTGCCGTGGGACGCCGCCGCTCCCTGCGTCGGCCTTCTCCCCGGCGCAGCGCGGGGGCCGTCCAAGCGCTGGCCGGCCGAACGTTTCGCGGAGGTGGGCCGCCGACTCGCGTCCGAGCGCGGGCTGCGCATCGCGGTCTTCGGCTCTGCCGGCGAAGCGGCCATCTGCCGCGAAGTGGCCGACGGGATCGGCGGCGCGGCCGCCTGCCTCGCGGGGCGCACCTCCCTGCCGGAGCTGACGGCGCTGCTGGCCGGCTGCCGGGCCGTGGTCAGCAATGACAGCGGGGGCATGCATCTGGCCGCGGCCGCCGGAACGCCCGTGGTGGCGATCTTCGGCCTGACGGACCCGGCGGTGACCGGCCCTATCGGTGCGGCCCACCGCGTGGTCGCCGCGGCGGGGGTCACGCGCGCGCGGGCCATTCCGCGTCATTCCGAGGAAGCCGAACGCGCCCTGCGGAGCGTCACGGCGGATGAGGTGTTTGCGGCCGTCGTCGCGGCGCTGGGCCGGACATAGGCGGGAGGGAACTCATGTCGCGTCACAACGTATTGCGGTCGACAGTCCTGATCAGCGCGTGCACCGGCTTGAGCCGCGTGCTGGGCTTCGCCCGCGAAATGTTCATGGCCCACTACTTCGGCACCTCGCTGGCGAAGTCCGCCTTCGACGTGGCCTTCAAGGTTCCGAACCTCTTCCGCCGGCTGTTCGGGGAAGGCGCGCTGTCGGCCGCCTTCATCCCCGTGTTCGCACAGACCGTGGAGGAAGAAGGCGCGCCCGCGGCCAACCAGCTTCTGAACCGCATGGCCTCGCTGCTGGCCGCGATCCTGTCGCTCGTGGTGCTCGTCGGCATCGTCGCCATCGCCGCCGCGATGGCCTTCCTGCCGCTCGGCGAGCGGGCGACCGCCGTGCTGCCGCTGCTGCAGATCATGCTGCCGTATGCGGTGCTCATCTGCGTCGCGGCCCTGTGCATGGCGGCGCTGAATGCGCTGCACCACTTCACCCTGCCGGCCCTGACCCCGTTGCTGCTGAACGTGGTGTGGATCGCCGCGCTCGTGATCGTGTGCCCGCGCATGGGGGCCTCGCCCGACGCGCGCATCCGGGCCCTGGCCTGGGCCATCACCATCGCCGGGGTTGTTCAGCTGGCCGTGCAGATTCCCGCGCTGGGCCGCTTCGGCATCTGGCTGCGTCCGAGCCTGGACTGGCGCTCCCCGCGCGTGCGCAGCGTCATGACGCTGATGCTGCCCGCGGCGCTGGGCATGGGCGTGGTCCAGATCAACGTCCTCGCCGATGGCCTGATGGCGCTGTGGGTGGGTAAGTGGGCGCCGGCCGCGCTGACCTACGCCGAGCGGCTGGTCTACCTGCCGCTGGGGCTGATGGGCACCGCGCTGGGCACGGTGCTGCTGCCGACCTTCGCGCGGCAGGCCGCCGCAGGGCGCCACTCGGAGATGGCGCGCACGCTGGAGGCCTCGATCCAGAACCTGATGGTGATCGTGATCCCGCTGGCCGCCGGCATGACCGTCCTGGCGCGGCCGATCGTCGACCTGACGTTCAAGGGCGGCGAGTTCGGCGCCGAATCGGCGACCTACACCGCGCGGGCGCTGATGTTCTATGCGCCGGGGTTGATCCCGTTCAGCCTCTACAAGCTGCTCGTCCCCGCGTTCTACGCCACGAAGGACACGCGCACGCCCGTGCGGATCGGCGCGGCGATGGTCGCGCTGAACATCTGCCTCAACCTCACCTTCATCCTGACCTGGCCGGAGGGCTGGGGACACGCGGGGCTGGCCTGCGCCACCTCCCTGAGCAGCCTCGTCAACTGCCTCCTGCTGGGCCGGGTGCTCTCGCGGCGGATCACCGGCATGCGCTGGGGCGAGACGGCCGGCATCCTGGCCAGCAGCCTCACGGCGGCAGCGGTCATGGCCGGCTGCGTGGCGGCGGCCCAGCCCGTGGCCGTGGCGGCGCTGGCGCGGCTGGAGCTGGCCCCGAAGGTGCAGCACCTGGGGGTCCTGGCCCTGCTCGGCGGGCTCGGGCTGGCGGTCTACGCGGCCGGCGCCTGGCTGCTGTGCCGCGAGGCCCTGATCCGGGCGCTGACCGCCCGCCGGGCGGCGAAGGCCGCGGAATAATGGCCGCGCAGGCGTGCGGTGTTCTCTATGTCTGACAGTCCCCACCCCGTGCTGTCCCCGACCGACGCCGCGCGCGTGCAGAAGGCGCTGCGCCAGTACTGGGGCTACGAGACGCTGCGGCCGCTGCAGGCCGACGCGATCGCCTGCGCGCTGGCCGGACGCGACTCGCTCACGGTCCTGCCGACGGGCGGCGGCAAGTCGCTGTGCTACCAGATCCCCGCCGCGCTCGACGGGGCGCTGGACGTCGTGGTCTCGCCGCTGATTGCGCTGATGAAGGACCAGGTCGACGGCCTGCGCGAGTCGGGCTACCCCGCGGCGGCCCTGCACAGCGCCATGGACGCGGACGGGCGGAATGCGGTGGAGGCCGGGCTGAGCTCGGGCCGGACGCGGCTGCTGTTCGTCTCGCCCGAGCGCCTGCTGACGGAGGAGTGCCTCGCGCGGCTGGAGGGGCTCGGCGTCCGCCGCTTCGCCATCGACGAGGCGCACTGCATCAGTCAGTGGGGCCACGACTTCCGCCCGGAGTACCGCCGGCTGGCCGTTCTGCGCCGGCGGTTTCCGCGGGCCGGCGTGCACGCCTTCACGGCCACAGCCACCCCGCGCGTGCGCGAGGACATTGTGCGGCAGCTCGGCCTGAGGGATGCGGCCGTGCTCGTCGGGCGCTTCGACCGGCCGAACCTGATCTACCGCGTGCTGCCCAAGACCGACCTGCGCGAGCAGACGGCGGCGGCCCTCGCGCGGCACGCCGGGGAGGCGGCGATAGTCTACTGCCTCAGCCGCAAGGACACCGAGATGCTCGCGGCGTGGCTGGCGGCGAGCGGCGTGCGCGCCGCCCCCTACCACGCCGGCATGGACGCCCAGGCGCGGCACCGCACGCAGGAGGCCTTCGCCGACGGCACGCTGGATGTGGTCGCCGCCACGGTGGCGTTCGGCATGGGGATCGATCGCAGCAACGTGCGCTGCGTCGTCCACACCTCGCTGCCCAAGAGCATCGAACACTACCAGCAGGAGACCGGCCGGGCCGGGCGCGACGGGCTGGAGGCCGAGTGCGTGCTGTTCTACTCGGCCGCCGATGTCATGCGCTGGAAGTCGATCTTCGACAAGTCCCGCGAACCCGGGGACGACGGGGGCGAGCCGGAGCGTTCCCCCGAGGCCGAGGCCCAGGCCGCGGGCGACAGGGAGGCCGCGCGCCGCGTCCAAGACGAGCTGCTCCAGGGCATGCAGCGCTTCTGCACGTCCGCGCGCTGCCGCCACCGGGCGCTGTCGGAGTACTTCGGCCAGGACTACGAGCGCGACAACTGCGGCGCCTGCGACGTGTGCCTGGACGAGGTCGAGGACGTCGCCGACGGCACCGTGCTGGCGCAGAAGGTGTGCTCCTGCGTGGCGCGGGTGAACCAGCGCTACGGAATCGGGCACGTCGTGGACGTGCTCCTCGGGTCCGACACCGAGCCCATTCGCCGCGCCGGCCACGACACCCTGAGCACCTACGGCCTTGTGAAGGACACCTCCCGCGCGGCGCTGATGGCCATGGTCTACCAGCTCCTCGACCAGGGCCTGCTGGCCCGCACCGAGGGCGAGCGGCCCGTGCTGCAGCTCAACGAGGCCTCCTGGGAGGTCATGCGCGGGCAGCGCGCCGTGCGCCTGCTGCGTCCCCGGGAGCGGCTGCGGAAGCGCACCGCGCGCGGCGAGGCGGCGCTCGCGGGCGTTGAGGACGGGCTGTTCCAGGCGCTTCGCCGCTGGCGCCAGGAAGAGGCGCAGCGCCATCACGTGCCGGCCTACGTGATCTTCCACGACACCACGCTGGTCGAACTGGCCCGCCACCAGCCGACCGACGTGGACGCTCTGCGCGGCATCTCCGGTATCGGAGAGCGCAAGCTGGCCCAGTGGGGCCACGCCGTCTGCGAGGTCATCCGCACCCACGGGCGGGCATGAAGACGACAACCGTCATGAATGTGCGGCGGCACCTCGGGGAGATTCTTGACGAGGTCAGGCTCAAGTCGGAGACGTTTATCGTCGAGAGGGCGGGCAAGCCGATCGCGCGCATCAGCCCGCTGGAGCAGGCCGAGACACCCGCCGACGCGGCCGAACGGCGCGTCAGGGCTGTCCGTGAGGCAGCCGGGATGTATGCCACATCGCCAAGGGCGGCGGACATCGATGCCTGGCTCGATAAGGAACGAGACCGCTGGGGAGAGCGCTGATGCCACGCGTCTTTCTGGACACCGGTCCCCTCATTTACCTGGCTGAAGGCGCGCCGCCGCGGATGAATCGCGTGCGGGATCAGTTGGCGCAGTGGATCCGCGCCGACGCCTTCATCGGGACCTCCACGCTGACGTTGCTGGAGCTGCTGGTCGTGCCGAAGCGGAAGCAGGACGTTCGCGCCGAACGCAAGTATCGAGCCCTGCTGGCGGCCTTTCTCAGCGAACCCACCGCCGCGTTGGACGAGAACGCCGCCGCCCTCGGAGCCGAGTACCGCGCGGCCCTGAACCTGCGGACCCCGGACGCCATCCAGCTGGCCACCGCCGTCAGTCGCGGCTACGACGTCTTCTATACGAACAACCGCCGCCTGCAGCGATGCGGTGACATTGAGATCCTCCTCGTTGAGCCCTGATCGGCGGCCGTTTCTCTCCTCTCGCGTCATCGCAGAAGGTGTGCGGCGACGATCTGCTGAATGCGCAGCAGCAAGGCATCGCCCGAGGCCAGCACAGCCTCCAGGGCGGCAGGGGTTGCCGAAACGTCATCGCGGGCGGCACGCAGGCGGCACAGTGCGGCCACGGCTGCGGCATCCAGCAGGTTGGAACCCACACACGTCGCCTCGATCGCTCCCGCGGGAATCGGCGCTTCCGGCGCCTCGCCGCCGTCCCCCACCAGCGTGACCAACGCCCGCAGGGCCGTCTCAACGGCCTCACACAGGGCCTGCGTCGCCTCGGCGGCGAAGCCCCCATCGCGCAGCACCCGCCCCATCCTCGCCTTGCGTTGGCCCTGGGCTATGAGCGCCTCCGCTCCAGCTCGGCGCCGACGCTTCTCATTCTCCGCCTCGGTGTCGGCAAGGCCGCCGTGCAGGACGGATCCGGACGCAGTTGAGAATTGAAGCACGCCGGCCGCCTCAAGCCGCCGGATGGCTTCGAAGGTTGACCGGTCCATCAATTCGAGGGCGGGCGCCGCAGCGCCGCCCTCGCGCTGGAATGCGTCATGGAGCAGGCGCTCGGCCACAGGACGGACTTGCTCGGCGTCGCCATCGACGACCGCCAGCAGCGTTGACAATCCCGTCGGCGGCGTGTGCGACTGCAGGAGCAGAAGGCGCGCGTCCAAGCGGACAGAGAGATCCTGTTTGAACGCCGTCAGCGGATCGCCGCGCGAGGCGACAGCAGCCGGCGCTTCGGCGGGCACTGCGGCGGGGGGCGTCGTCGCGGAAGCGCCCATAATGGTCCCGATACGCTCCATGAACGCCTTGCGTCCGCCCGGCATCTTCAGGGCGGCCAGTTCGCCCCGTCCGTCCAGCACGCCATCGGCCAGTTCCTGCTTGCCCGCCAGGAGCCCCAGCATGCGGTGCTCGATGGAGTTTTCGCAGACGAGGTTGATCACCGTGACCGGGCGCGTCTGATGCTTCCGCCAGGCCCGGGCGATACGCTGTTCGAGTTTCGCGGGATTCCACGGCAGATCGAGGTTGATGACGACGCTGGCGGCCTGCAGGTTGAGCCCGGTGGCGCCGGAATCGGTGGAAAGAAAGAGTCGGCACGCGGGGTCCTGCTTGAAGCGGTTGATCTCGGCCCGGCGCTTCTGCTGCGGCACGCTGCCCGTATGCCACGCGAACCCCAACTTCTTTCCACCCGCCAGCTCGCGTACGAGCTCCAGCATGCGCTCCCACTCCGAAAATATGATGATCTTCTCGTCGCCGGCGCCGCACAGGTCGTCCAGCACCGCATCGAGTTCGCGCAGCTTGGGGCTGATGCGGCACTCCGGGTCCAGAATGAACGGCGTGTCGCAGATCATCCGCATGCAGGCCAGCCATCGCTGCAGTTTGTCGAACTCGTCCGGCATCAGCGGGCGACGCTGGGCAATGGCAATGATCTTAGCCACGCGCGCCTCGTAGGCCGCGTAGCGAGCGGCCTGCTCGTCGTCCATCTTGACGAAGAAATTCTTGACGGTGCGCGGCGGCAGTTCCTCCTCGACCTCGTCCTTGCGGCGGCGCAGCATGATGGGCCGCAGGCGGCGATGCAGTTCATCCAGGTTGCGGAAGCCGGAGGGGCGGCCCTTCTCGTCGAGTTCGTAAAACTCGCGATTGAAGCGGAATAGCGAGCCGAACAGGGTCGGGTCGAGAAACTCGACGATGGAGTAGACTTCGTCGATGCGGTTCTCCAGCGGGGTGCCGGTCAGAACGAATGCGTAGGGGCTCTGCAGTTGCTTGATCGTCCGCGCCGTCCGCGTCTGCCAGTTCTTGATGCGCTGGGCTTCGTCCAGGATGACCACATCCGGGGCAACCAGTTCATTCATCTCGCGCCAGTCCGCCAGAGCCTGCTCGTAGTTACACAGGTAGAAGAAACTCTTCGACCGGTACAGCCGCAGGCGCTCCGCCCGTGGACCCCACACCGGCAACGCGGGCTGGTCCGTGAACCGCGCGATCTGTTCCTCCCACTCGGTCTTCAGCGACGCGGGTGAGACCACCAGCACGCGTTCGATGCCGCGGGTGCGGCGCAGCAGCTCGCAAGCGGCGACGGCTTGGACGGTCTTGCCCAGCCCCATCTCGTCGGCCAGCAGCGCACGCTCGCCAAAGGCCAGGTGGAGCATGCCGTCGGTCTGGTACGGATAGAGTTTCCCCTTCACCACGTCCAACGTTCGTCGGCCCTCAGCCACATCTGCCAGGAATCGCGCCCGGGCTGTTGCCCGCTCTTCACGCCGCGCCGCTTCGCGAACCCATGCTTCCACATCCTGCGATACGCGAATGCACGTCCGTACGGAGGGACGAACCTTTTCGAGGGCGCGCACGAGGGACGGCACGGCATCGGTCGGCGGCGCCAGCAGGCGGCCTTGGGAATCAAAGAACGTCGCCAACAGACGTCGCGCGGCTGCCGACAGGCCGGAGGGCAGAAGAGCCAGCACCTCGGGAGCGCCCCTGCGGGCCAGATAGACTTCGGCGAACGGGCTGCCGCTCACCGCCGCCCGGCGATAGGCCCGAATGCCGGGCGCCCGCAGATGGCTCAGCACCGCTTCGATGTGCTTGCAGGTTCCGAGGCCGTTTTTCCGGAAGTCCATGCAATTGCACGTATTGTCCTGTCGCTCCAAAGCGCGAACCTCGACGCGATACGCGCCCCGGCCGGCCGCGTCTCCGCCTGCCAGGAAGTCGCCGTAGAAACCATCGACCCGCAGGGACTGGACGGCGATCGATTCGGTGGCAGCCCGCTGCCGTCGCCGCTCGATCTCGTCCTCATCGCTGGATTGCCAGCCATGCGGCGCGGCGCGCTTCGCGGTTGCCAAAGCAGGTTTCTTGCTCTTGGACGACTTCCCCTTCATCGATTGTCCATCCTTTCCGTGTCTTCCCTACGCGTCCCGAAGCGTCACTCTCACACTTCATGAAGTGTGAGACTCGCCCTGAAGGGCCGGACGCCATCAGGCCGCGTAGTAATGCCAGGCGAACACGGCGCAGACCGCCACGACAACGGTGAGCAGGACGGCGTCGCGCCACGTCAGCGGGTATTCGCTCAGGACGCTGCGCCGACGCCGGTTCCCAAACCCCTTGGATTCGAGGGCCACGGCCAGCTGGTCGGCCCGCCGCAGGCCGCTGACCATGATCGGCACAATGATCGGCACGTAGCGGCGCAGGCGCGCCAGCAGCCCCCCGGCGTCCAGGTCCAGCCCGCGCGTCTTCTGCGCCATGACGATGGTCTGGCCGGCATCCATGAACAGGGGCGTCAGCCGGAAGGCCAGCGAGAGGGTGAAGCTGACCACGAAGGGCAGCCCCAGCCGCGACAGGCCGTAGGTGAAATCCTCGATGCGGGTGCAGGTCAGGAACATCACCGCCGCCACGACGAAGCAGTTCAGGCGGATGCCGACAGCCATGCCGTACTGCAGGCCGCCGGCGGCGTTGGATGAAAAGCCGGCTCCGGCGGTGTGCGCTGCGGCCGGGAACAGCGACCACATCGCCGCGCTCATCACGAAGAGCAGGACCATGATGCCGGCCATGCGGCGCAGCGTCGGCCCGCAGCCGGCCGGCAGCGACACCAGCAGGAGCAGCCCGAAGTAGGGCAGCACTTCCAGCGGGCCGCGGCTGAGAAACGGCGGCACGAAGGCAAGCACCAGGGCCGCGATCTTGCTCACGGGATGGGCCTGCTCGAAGAAGCCGCCCGTGGGCCGGTAGAGCGAGAGGCTCATGCCGGCCTCCTTTCCAGCGCTCCGGCCAGTTCGTCCACCGTCACGGCAGGCACCCCCAGCAGGCTGCCCAGCCGCACGCACGGCGGCGCCACGAGGCCGGCCAGCGCCAGCCGGTCCGGCTGGTGAAACACCTGCCGCGCGGTGCCGTCGGCGATGATCTCGCCGCCTCTCATGAGCACCACGCGCCGCGCCCAGGTGGCCGCGACGTCCATGGCGTGGGTGATGATGATGACCGTGTGCCCGGCGCTGTTCAGCCGGGCCAGCAGCTGCATCATGGCGACCTGCTCGGCCGCGTCCAGGCCGGTGGTGGGCTCGTCGAGCACCAGCACCTCCGGCTCGCACGCCAGCACGCAGGCCACGGCCAGCTTCTGGCGCTCGCCCTTGGTCATGACAAACGGATCGGTCTGCTCGCGGCCGCCCAGCCCCACCGTCTCCAGCGCGACGGCGACCCGGCGCGGCAACTCAGCCGGCGGCACCTTGCGGTTCGAGAGCCCGAACGCCACCTCGTCGAAGACCGTCGCCGCGAACAGCATGTGGTCGGGGTCCTGAAAGACAAAGCCGACGCGCGCGCCCAGCCGCGCCGTGTCGGCCCGGGTGATCGCGGCCCCGTCGAACCGCACCTCGCCGAAACGCGGCGTCAGCAGGCCCATGGCGTGCTTGACCAGCGTCGTCTTGCCGGACCCGTTCTGACCGAGCAGGGCCACGAAGTCCCCGCGCCGGATGCCGAGGTTGACGTCCCGCAGGACCGGCTTGTCCGGCGTGTAATGGAAACTGACGCCGCTGAGTTCGATCAGGCTGGCGCCGCCGGGCTCGGAGCGGTCGGCAAAGGCCGCCCCGGCCTTGGCCGACATGCCGGCGCGCGCCAGCGCGGCCCGCGCCGCGGGCACGTCGACCGGGCGGTCGGGCAGGCCCAGCCGGGCGCACAGCTCGAACATCTGCGGACACTGGACGCCGTTGCGCAGGCAGAAGGCCGGATCCGCCAGCACGTCCGCCGCACGTCCCTCCGCCGCCACGCGGCCCTGCCGAAGCACGACCACTCGGTCCGCGTGCACCAGCCGTTCGGTCTCGTGTTCCACGAGCACCACGCCGTGCCGATCCCTCGACAGGCTGCCCAGCGCGTCGAAGAGCTGCTGCCGGCCGACGGGGTCCAGGTCGGTCGTCGGCTCGTCGCACAGCAGCAGGTCCGGCTTCAGGCACAGGACGCTGGCCAGCGCCAGCCGCTGCTTCTGGCCGCCGGACAGCGTGTGGGGATCACGGTCCAGCAATCCGTCCAGGCCGACCTGCCGCGACACCGTCTCGATCCGCTCCCGCATCGTGGCGCGGTCGAGGCCGAGGTTCTCCATGCCGAAGGCGCACTCGAGGCGCGCGTTGGTTGAGAAGAGCTGCGACTCGAAATCCTGGAACATCGTGCCGACCTGGCCACAGAGGTCGGCGATGCGCTTGTGGGCGATCGATTCGCCGTGCACCTGCACCTCGCCGCGGAACGGGCCCCGGAAGAACTTCGGCACGATGCCCGAGGCGCACCGCACCAGCGTGGACTTGCCGGCGCCGGTGGCGCCCACGATGCCGACGAACTCACCGCGATCGACGTGGACGTCGATGCCGTCGAGGGCCGGCGCGCGCGCGCCCCGGTAGGCGAAGGTGACGTTCTTGCAGGAGAGAAGGGTGCTCATTCGAATCCCGCGCCTAGAGGAGGGCCGCGCCGGCCAGAAGGACCAGAAGGCCCGGCGCCATCCCGGCCGCCACCGCCGCCGTGCCCTTGGCCTCGGCGGCGAACGCCGCGGCTCCGTAACCGACCCCCAGGCCCTCCGCGCTGATCATCAGCCCGGAGATGAAGGCAAACGCCGTGCCCCCGATCACCAGGACTGCGCCGAGCAGGGCCAGCCGGCCGCGCCCGGAGGTCGCACGCGGGGCGGCGGCAGGCGTTTCCCCGGGGAACACGTCCGTGTCCTCTTCCATGATCTGGTAGTACAGCAGCCCCCAGTTGCCCACGCGCGTGTAGAGCAGCGCAAGGAGCACGGCGCCGATGGCTGACGCGGCGATGAGGTTGTTCACCGCGATGATGAGGCCCAGCGCGGCGAACGGAGCCATGCGCAACAGGTCCATGCCCCACCCGATGATCGCGCCGATGGCCATGCAGGCCGTGACCACAGCCACGCCGAAGGTCAGCCAGCCCCGGACGCCGGAGCTCACCGGGTTGGCTTGCCCCATGAACGCGCGCCACAGCGCATAGGGCAGATAGCCGTAGATGAAGTTGCCGACGAAGCCGAACAGGCTGCCGGGCCCGAGCATTCCGCCCAGCGCATCCGCGATGAGGTTGCCGAGGCCGGAACCCCAGGCCGCCGCGGGGCCGAAGAGGAAGCTCAGCACCACCGGGATGGCGGCGCCCGGGCGGACCTCCGTCAGGCCGGGAATGATGACGAAGCCCTTGAACGGCAGCAGCACGGCGACGTAGGCCGCGGCACTGATCGCAGTCAACACGACCATGCGCGTATTGCCCCAGACCTGGAACAGCTCGCCGAGGGCGGAGTGCGTACGGGGAACCGGAGCCACCGATCCTTGCGAATCAACCTGAGCAGGCGCTTTCATGGGGCATGATGGTGTCGGAACAGGGCCGGGATGGCAAGGCGGCAGTTCTCAGGCGGCGCCCCAGCGGGGCTCTCACGACGCCGGGCGGCCAGACCCACATCAGCGCCCCCATCGTTCTCGTCCTCGTCCCTCGTCGTCGTCCCCGGTCCGACCTTCGAGGACGAGGACCGCTGCGCTGAGGACGAGGACGATTTGATTTGTCCGAATCCTTCTCCCGCTGAACGGGGCGCTCACGACGCCGGGCGCAGGATGTCGGCCGCCGCCGCCACAACGCCGTCCACCGTCACGGCGTCCATGCAGGCGGGCGGCGCCGAGCAGCGGCGGCGGTAGCAGGGCTGGCAGTCCATCGGCGCGCGCAGGATCCGGTGCCCTCGGCCGTAGGGGCCGGTGCGGACCGGGTCGGTGGGGCCGAAAATCGCCACCGTCGGCGTCCCCACCGCGGCGGCCATGTGCATCGGCCCGGAGTCATTCGTCACCAGCAGATCCAGGTCGCCAATCAACGATACAGCCTCGATCAGAGACAGCTTGCCAGCGACGCTGCGCGCCCGCGGACCGATCTGCTCGGCGATGCGTTCGCAGCCGGCGATGTCCGCCGCGCCGCCGACCATCGTCACGCTGCCGCCCAGCCGGCCCAGGATCCGGCGGCCGGCTTCCGCGAAGCGGTCGGCCGGCCAGTTCTTCGTGTCCCAGCGCGAGAAGGGGCACAAACCGATTCGCGGACGGGCCCCGAACCCGTCGGGCGACGGCAGCCGCAGGGGGAACTCCACGGAAAGGCGCTTGAGCCCGAGGTGGGTCACGATGTCGAGACACTGGTCCACGGCGTGGCGGGCAAGGCGGCGACGCCCCGCCACCTCGCCGTACAGCAGGCGCGCGCCTTCGCGATGGAACGACGGCCCTATCCGCCGGCGGGCCACGGCCATCCGCGTCACCAGCGCGCTCTTCATCAGCCCCTGCAGGTCGATCGCCAGGTCGTAGGTCTCCGCGCGGAGATCCCGCACAAACGCCGGCAGTGCCCCGACATGGCGGCGGGGGAAGCAGAAGGTGCGGTCGACGTCGGGAAAGCACTCGACCAGCGACCGGTATTCGGGCTGCGTGACCCAGTCGATCGACGCGCCCGTCTCCACCCGCAGGTTATGCACCGTGGGCAGAGCCTGCAGGATGTCCCCGAGCGAACTGAGTTTGACCACAAGGATGCGCACGGCGGGGAATCTAGCGGGTCGTTTGCCCCGTGTCACGAGGCATCAAGGGGATTCCACACGCGGATGAATCCAACGCCGGAGAAATCCCGCGCGTTCCGGGTTGCGAAGTCCGTCACGCCATGGTGTCGGAGCACGGCGGCCAGCCTGATGTCGAAGATGCGTCGATAGGCAAAGGCCGGACCGGACGCTTGTCGCCATACCTCATCCATGATCCCGTACCCCGGCACGACATCGACGATCCGCCACCGAAGGTTCGAGCGGAAGGCGTCGATGACCTGTGCTGCTTCCGGGGCGCCCAGCGGCGGGGATGAGACCGACGGGTTGCGAAGCAGGCAGTAGAGTTCCATCAGCACCTGCTCGCAGAGGCAGAAATCGTCCCGCTGCGCGAAGCCGCCCAGGAATTGCCGGGCCACTGCGTGAAACGGGGAGTCGCGGTCACAGGCCGCATACAGGATGTTCGTGTCGCACGAGGTCACGCCCGCCCCGCGTTGTTACCGTCGGGATTCCCGTAGCCCGCGCCACTCTCCGCCGCCTGCAGCCGTTCAGTGTGGATCCGTTCCCGCCAGGCGGGCCGGTCGAACGGATCTCTCCCCCCGAGGGGGCTGGCCGCAGGCAATGACCATTCCGCCACGGGGTGGCCGCTGGCCGGCGACACGGCAATCAGATACTCCAGCCCGCGACGCGTGAGCTCTGCAAGCGAGACCTCCGTACGGGCCGCCAGATCCTTGGCTCGCCTGTAGAGTTCATCCGGAAGTTGTATCTGCGTCCTTGTCATGATGTATAGTTTCCATCTACATCAGTTTGATGTCAATGGAAAGATCATCCACGCAGATGGACACCCGACTCAAGGCAACTTGCGGGACTGGATATGGTGGACGATGAGGCGCGCCAGCTCAGGGCCGATGCCCGGAACGGCGGCGACGATGTCCGCCTCTGTGGCGCGGACCAGGCGGCGGACCGATCCGAAGTGCTTCAGCAGCGCTGTTTTGCGCGTCGGGCCGATCCCCTCGATCTCGTCCAGCGCCGACTCGCGCAGGCGGCGGCTGCGCAGAAGGCGGTTGTAGGTGATGGCGAAGCGGTGGGCCTCGTCGCGGATGCGCTGCAGAACCTTGAGCGCCTCGGAATCCCGCGGCAGGCGGATGGGCTCGCCCGGGTCGCGGTAATGGATTTCCTCGTACTGCTTCGCCAGCCCGGCCACGGGCAGAGACGCCAGCCCCAGCTCACGCAGTTCGGCCCGCGCCGCCCTCAGCTGGGTGATTCCGCCGTCAACCAGCACCAGGTCCGGCAGCGCGCCGCCCTCCGCCTGCTGGCGCGCGTACCGCCGCCGCACCACCTCGGCGATCATCCGCGGATCGTCGATGCCCTCGACGCCTTGGATCCGGAACCGGCGGTACCGGCCGCGGTGCGGGAGCCCGTCCAAGGCACACACCATGCTCGCCACCGAATGGCTGCCGGAGATGGTGGAGATATCGAACGCCTCGATGACGTGCGGCGGCTTCGGCATCGCCAGCCGCTCGGCCAGCTCACCCAGTCCGCGCAGGGCGACCTCGCGTCGCATCTCGGGCGTGAGGGCCATGCGCGCCCGCTGCCGCACGGTCTGGTGGAGCATATGCACCGTATCGCGCAGGACGGCCGCCGTTTCGAAGTCCAGCGCCTCCGCGGCGGCCGTCATGCGGTCGCGCAGCTCCTTCAGCAGCGCGGGGCGCTCGCCGCGCAGGAAGGCGCACGCCTCATCCACCCGCTGCAGGTAGTCCTCGCGGGTCACCCGCCCGATGCAGGGCGCGCTGCAGAACCGCACGATGTCGTTGATGCAGTGCCGGTACGTCTCGGCGTCGGGCGTCTCCGGCGGGCACTTGCGCAGGCCGAACCGCTTTTCGACAAAATCGACGGTCGCGCGCGCCGCCGCGGCCGCGGCGTAGGGACCGAAGTAGTCGGCGCCATCCTCCCGGCGCAGGCGCACGAGCTTCAGGCGCGGGCAGGACTCCGCGCGGTTGATGCGAATCAGCAGGAACCGCTTGTCGTCGCGGAAGGCCACGTTGTACCGGGGGCGATACTCCTTGATCAGGCGGCCCTCGGTCAGGACCGCCTCGGCCTCGTTGCGCACGGGGAACGTCTCGAGGTCGGCGATGCTCTTGATCAGGCTGCGCAGTTTGGGTGCGGCCGAACGCAGGGTGGCGGGCTGAAAGTAGCTGCGAACCCGGTCGCGCAGCGAGGCGGCCTTGCCGACATAGATGATGCGGCCGTTGCGGTCGCGCATGAGGTAGCACCCCGGCAGGTCCGGCAGGTCCGCCAGCTTGCGGCGCAGGGCTTCAGGCCAGGAAGAGAACGATTCGGGCTTCACGGGGTTCAGGGCTGAGGGTTCAGGGCTCGGGGTTCAGTACGCCCCTTTTGCAAAGAGGACCACGCCCAGGGTGCGGAGCAGGATCCGCACGTTGAGCACGGCGTTCTGGTTGCGCAGGTAGTACAGGTCGAGGATGCACATGTCGTGGAACGTCAGGTCGCTGCGGCCGGACACCTGCCACAGGCAGGTCAGCCCCGGCAGGCCGGCGTGGCGGCCGTAATGCCACGACTCGTAGTAGTTCTCGAAATCGCTGCGCGGCAGAGGCCGCGGGCCGACCAGGTTCATCTCGCCGCGCACGACGTTCCACAGCTGCGGCAGCTCGTCCAGGCTGAAGCGCCGCAGGAAACGCCCCACCGGCGTCACGCGAGGGTCGCGGCGGATCTTGAACAGGCCGCGGCTGGCGGTCTCGTTAAACTCCTCCAGCGCCGCGCGCATCTCTTCAGCCCGGTTGTGCATGGTGCGGAACTTCAACATCAGGAACGGATGCTGATTCACGCCGATCCGCTCCTGAACAAAGAGGGCCGGCCCCGGGCTGGTCAGGCGTATCCACACGGCCAACAGGCCCATGAACGGTGAGGCGACCAGCAGCGCGGCGGTGGAGGCCGCGGCGGACACCGCCCGGCCCAGCGACAGTCGCCACGGCGCCGGCGGCACGTCGAAATGCGCCATCGGGACATTCAGCACCGTGTCGATGGGCAGCCGGGCCTCGTGCATGAGCACGCGCATCTCCTCCGACAGGATCTTCACCGGCAGGCCCAGACTCTCGGTCCGTTCGAGAATTCGCGTGACGGTCTGCATCCCCAGTCCGGGCTCCGCGCAGATGACCATGCCCGCCCCGTGCGCGGCGCAGCCCTCTTCGATGCGCAGCAGCACGGCCTCGACCGGCTCGCCCGCGGCCAGCGGAAACTGCGCCACGACGTGCACCCCGTGCGGCCGGGTGGCGTTGAGGAAGGCGGCCAGCCAGTCCGCCGCCTTGCCATCGCCCAGAAGCAGCGCAGGGCACGATCCCAGGCCCGAGCGCTCGTGAAGCCGCTCAAACCGCGCGCGCGCCACCGTGCGAAAGAACAGGGCCAGGATGACATTCAGCGAAACCACCGTCAGGAACATGCTGCGGGGATGGAACTGGTTTCGGCTGAGGTAGAAGAACGCAAAGAACAGCAGCAGGGCGATCAGGTTCGCCTTGACCAGGCCGAGGGCGGGGCGGCTTCCGCGCAGGAGCCGGCGCCCGGCGTAAAGGTCGAAATAGGCGTACAGGGGCAGGAGCGTCGCGAGGAGGAAGAACAGGATGCGCGGGGCGCTGCGCAGGTAGAAATCGGTGAACAGGGCGTCCAGCGCCCCCGTCTGGCGGAAGCCGAAGAACGTGTTGACGGCCGTGAAGAACCGCTCGCCGGCCGCGCTTTCGACGCGCAGGTAGAGGGCGATGATGTAGGCCGCCACGACGGCCAGAATGTCCGTGACCACATACGCAGCGGTCAGAACATCCCGGTGGCGCCGCTGCCCGCCGACTCTCTGTTCACGGTTTGCCATATCCAAGGCGCCTGCGGCCTGCCGGCCGCGACATACGCCCGTCTATAGTGACTCCGCCTGTGTGCGGCGTTCAAGTCAATACGACGCCGTTGTCAATACGACGCCGTCACGGGGCGCCACGAACGTGGACTTCGCGGGCCGAGTCCCGCATGAGTACGCCGATCGCGCTCATGCGGTGGGCCGGCGTGCGGGGGGTGTTCGCATAGGCCGGCGACGGCAGGTCGGGCCGGGGGAGAAAGGGCTGGACGACGTAGCGGCGCGCGCCGCGGATCAGGTCGCCGATCTCGGCCATGTGGTCATCCGTGTGTATGCGATCGAGGATGGTCGTGCGGAATTCGTAGTCGCGGGCGTGGCGCCGGATCAGCTCGACCGACGCGGCGATGGCGCCGGTGTCCGCGTGCCCCGTCAGCTCCCCATAGCGCGACAGGCCGGCCTTCACGTCCATCGCCACATAATCGACCAGGGGCAGGCACTGCGCCAGCACCTCCGGGCGGGACCCGTTGGTGTCGAGCTTCACGGCGAAGCCGAAGCGCTTGAGGAACGCAATCAAGGCGGGCAGCTCGGGCGTGAGCGTGGGTTCGCCGCCGGTGATGACGGCTCCGTCGACCCAGTGGTCGGCCCAGCGCCGGCACCGCGACTCCAGATGCGCCCACGGCAGCCCGCTGCGCCGGCCGGCCATCAGCCGGGCGTTGTGGCAGAACCCGCACTGGAAGTTGCAGCCGGACACGAACAGCACCGCCGCCAGCCGGCCCGGAAAGTCGACCATCGTCGGGGCCTTGAGGTGCCCGAAGACCGGGGAGAGCGCGACGGCGGGAGCCTGCGGAGACGGGGGTGCGCGGAGGGCGGGCGGGCGCTCCTCGGTCAGCGTTTCCGTGTTCAGCATTTCAGCATGCCCGCGTTTCAGCGTCTCAGCTTGCGTTCAACTCATGCGGCCGTCGCGGCCGCCGGCAACGACTCGGCCAGCACGGCGGTCAGCATGCGCGGCGAGATCAGGCCGCGGCCCTGCTCGGAGTAGTCCGTCTGCAGCCCCTGGTACGTGTACAGCCGCGCAGCCCCGCACACCTCGTCGGGCGCGCCCGGCCGGGGGTTGACCACCGGCTCGTACTCCCCCGTCTCCGGGTTCAGCCGCGTGACGAGCAGCGCCGGGATCCGGTGCGGGTTGATGCACTCGGCCTCGCTGAAGGCCACCATGCCCTCGACCGTCAGCACGTCGAAGTAGGCCTTCTCGAACGCCTGCCACTCCTCCCTCTCGAGCAGCTTGTCCAGACGCTGATTCAGCGTCTTGCACTTGTCACAGTCCAGCTTGCCGAACACCTGGATACGGTAGGGCTTTCCCATGGCGCTTCATGCCTCCTTCTTACAGGTCGCGAGGTTCAGATCCCGGCGGGGGCCGCCACTGCGGCGGGGGCGGCCGCCGCGTCGAGGTCCGGCTCGCCTTCGGCTGCCTCTTCCACCGCGTACCGGCCCTTCTGCCGGGCGATCAGTTCGCCGTAGCGCTTCGACTTGTTCCAGTTCTGAATCTTGCTGAAGTAGCCGACGACGCGGGTCTCGCCCACGACGTTGTCCGACCCGCACCGCTCGCAGACCTCGCGCAGGCCGCGCATGGTCGCATCGCACCGGTTGCAGTACGTGAACTCCGGCGAGACGGTCACCTGGGCCGACTGCGTGCGGTAGAACGTTTCCCGCATCAGCCGCGCGATGGACTCCGGCGCCGGCCGCTCCTCGCCCACGAACGCGTGCGTGATGGCGCCGGACTCGATCATGCTGTGGAACTTGGCCTGCTCGCGGATGCGCTCCACCAGCGACACGTCCGCCTCGGCCGCCAGGTGCACGGAGTTGGTGTAGTAGGCCGTGTCCTCGTCCGGCCCCTTGACCACGCGCAGGGCCTCGTTGCGGAAGTAGATCAGGTCGGTCTTGGCCAGGCGCCGGGCCGCGCTCTCGGCGGGGGACTCCTCGAGCGTGAACTTCAGGCCGTACTTCTTTGACAGCCGGCGCGTCTGCTGGAACATGTGCGCGACAATCTGCAGCCCCAGGCGCATGGCCCCGCGGCTGTCGTGCAGCTCCTGATCAATGAGGAACTTCACCGCGTCGTTCAGCCCGATCAGGCCGATGATGTAGGTGCAGGTGTCGAGGTTGACGTACGGCTTGCCGTCGCAGGACGGCTTGCCGATCTGCCACAGCGGGTGGCCGGGGCCGGAGATCATCTCCGCGCTCTTGGCCTTCTTCTGCAGGTGCGCCTGCGCGGCCAGCTCCATCGTCTTCTCCAGCTCGTCGAGGAAGGCGCGCAGGATGCCGTCGCCGCCTCGGCGCTTCGCGCGGTACGCCGCCTGCGGGATGTTGATCGTCACGTTCTGGAACCCGCAGAAGCGCATGCTTTCCGGGTGGCGCAGCATGCGGTGGTCCTCGATCGTCGTGCGCAGGCGGCAGCAGGCCGAGAGGGTGACCTCGTCGCGGTCAAAGATGAAGTACGTCGCCCCGTTGCGGCTGGCCAGCGCGCACGCCTCCAGGTACAGCTCGTGCTGCACCGGGTCGTCGAACGTCTCCTGGCTCACGTGGAAGTCGCACTTGGGGAACTCGAAGACGCGGCCGTTGCGGTCGCCCTCGCCGAACACCTGGAGCAGCGCCCGGCAGAAGCCGCGCGCCTCGGCCTCGTAATCGCCGTAGGTCACGATGGCCTGGCCGCGCGACCGCAGCTCCTCGGCCACCTGCGCGTCGTAGGCCACGCTCTTCTCCCCGGTCATGACCTCGCGCAGCACGAGCACCCGCCGCCCCTGCGGATCGGTCCAGTAGAGGTCCATCATCGGGTAGCCGCTGGGATCCCGCTCGTCGCGCAGGGCCTCTTCCAGCCCGACCTTCTCCCCCGTGCTCAGCCGCAGCATGTAGCGGCCGCCGGGGCCGATCGCCGGCACCGTGCGCAGGTACTTCGGCACGCCGGTGTGCACGTTGAAGTCCAGGAAGAGCGACTGCCCGCCGCGCGAGAACGCGTTCTGCGCGCCGTTGAACACCAGCTCCTGCGCGGTCTGCTTCATCTGCGCCGGGGTCATCCCCTCCAGCAGCGGGGCGTAAATGATGTTGATGTAGGCCAGCCCCAGCGCGCCGGCGTAGTTGGACTGCATCGAGGCGAGGAACGTGTTCAGGTGCCCGGTCAGCACCGAGGCCGTGCGCGCCGGCTTGGACTCGTTGTTGAGGTTCACCAGCCCGCGCAGGCCGTACTTCTTGACATATTCGATCGAGTGCGACGAGCAGTACACGCGGTGCGGGTAACCCAGGTCGTGTAGGTGCACCGCCCCGGTGTTGTGGGCGTGCTTGACCTCGGCGCTGAAGATCGTGTCGAGCGCCCACTGCTTCAGCACCAGCTCGGCGATGCCCAGGTTCACCGCCTCGGAGTTGTTGTTGACGATGTTGCTGTTCTCGGTGGACTTGGTGAACATGAGCTGCTGCACGAAGTCCTTCGACACGCCGTAGACGGACAGGTCGCGCAGCTGGGCCTTGAGGCCGCGCTGCATAAGCTCGTTGTTGACCAGCTCGCGGATCAGCGTCGTGCTGACCGTGCTGATCTCGGTGGCGATGATCCAGTTCTCCACCGCCTTGGCCACGTCGGTGGCCGTTTCCGAGCTCAGCCCCGTGCGCGCCATGATGTGGGCGGCAATGCGGTTGCGGTCCCACGGCTGCGTGATGTCGCCCGTGGACTCCACCAGCAGCAGGCTGGCGTCGGTGACGTCCGCCGAGGCCCGCTCCGACTCGCCGCGCACGCGGATACGCTGGCGCGCCACCTCGCGCTGCTTGCGGTAGCGCTTGTAGGCCGCCACCACCAGCGTTTCCCCGTTCTCGGCCAGCACGATCTCGACCAGGTCCTGCACGTCCTCGATGCTCGGCACGCGGCGCCCGTCCGCGTCGGGATACACGTAGTACTCGCTGCCCGGACGGTTCAGCTGCTCGATCACCTGCCGCGTGACATGCGCGGCCAGCTGGCGGCCCGGGTGATGCTGCGTCTTGCGGGCCACGGCATCCACCGCGTGCTGGATGGCGGATTCGATCTTCTCCGGGCGGAACGGCACGATGACGCCGGAACGCTTGCGAAAGCCCTGAAAGACGGGGGATTCAACGGCAGACCTATTGAGGGGATCCGACATGGGGACGCCTCCTGCGCGGGCCGCGCCCACTTGCGGCCGGAAACGGGCTCGAACTCCTGTTCGGGAACCGTCGCCGGGGCATGCAGACACCACCTCGACCCGCAGCAAAACGATCGCGAGTTAAGATCAGGTTAGGCCGCTTGTCAACCTCTTCATCGCACCTGTGGTGTGTTAAAGTTTTGACAGGCCCAATATATTGTGGATGTGCCAGGAGTTCACAGCATCGCAAACTATTGTTTTCCATGGGGTTGGGAGGTGCATGCCGGAAACGAAGGCGCACCTGCGGTTCAGCGCACAAACGGTTCAGGCCCTGGCGAGCGCCCCCAGGGCGTTGCCCTGGGCTTCATGATGTCGGACGAAGACCTTGTTTCGTTACTCGCCTGGATGTATCTTCTTTGTAGACACAAAGGAGATCATGCAAACGACGATTCGGAAGTGGGGCAACAGTTTGGCGGTGCGTATCCCAAAGGCATTCGTGAAAGAGGCACATGTGGCCTGCGGAACGCCCGTTGAGCTTTCCGTTGATGACGGAAAGATCGTGATCGATCCACGCACGGAGCCTGAGTACAGGCTTCAGGATCTCCTGAAGGGCGTTACCAAGCGGAACCTTCATGCGGAAGTCGATACCGGCGAGGCCGTCGGACGGGAGGTGTGGTGATGGCCCCGTACTGCCCGAAGCGGGGAGACGTGGTCTGGATGTCGTTCCATCCGCAGGCTGGACATGAGCAGGCCGGCCGCCGGCCTGCGCTCGTTCTCTCGCCTGAGCCGTACAACCGCAAGGTGGGGTTGGCGCTCCTTTGCCCCATCACCAATCAGGTCAAGGGCTACCCGTTCGAGGTCGTCGTGCCAGATGGTCTCAAGGCGGCCGGCGCCGTTCTGTCTGATCAGGTGAAGAGCATGGATTGGAAGGCACGCGGGGCAGCGTTCCTCTGTTCCCTTCCGGAATCCACGGTGCAGCAGGTGCTGAACAAGGTCGGCACGCTGCTGGATGCGTGAACAGCGGGGATAGGGACAGGCAAAGGACCCCAAACCAGTTTGTGCTTGCGTTGGAAGGCCGGGCGTAGGATAGGCAGCCGGTCGGGCGGCGCGGCGGGCGCGCGGCCCCTCAGCACGAACACCGAACAACGAGCGGCACAGCATGAGTGCGAAGATCATCGACGGCAAAGAGGTCGCGGCTCAGATCCGCGAGGAACTCAAGGCGGACATCCAGCGGCTCAAGGCGCGCGGCGTGACGCCGGGGCTGGGGGTGATCCTCGTCGGCGACGATCCGGCTTCGCGGTCGTACGTCACCGCCAAGGAGACGGCCTGCCACGAGATTGGCATCTATTCGGACGACAACCGCCTTCCCGCCACCGCGTCGCAGGAGGACCTGCTGGCGAAGGTCCGGCAGATGAACGCGGACCCGCGCATCCACGGCATCCTCGTCCAGCTGCCGCTGCCGAAGCACATCAACGAGAGCGCGGTGATCGCGGCGATTGCCCCGGAGAAGGACGTCGACGGCTTCACCCCGATCAACGTCGGGCGCATGGTGATCGGGGAGCGGTGCTTCCTGCCGTGCACGCCGCACGGCGTGGTCCAGCTGCTGGCGCGTAGCGGCGTGAAGATCGACGGCGCGCACGTGGTGGTCGTCGGACGCAGCAACATCGTCGGCAAGCCCGTGGCCAACATGCTGCTGCAGAAGCGGCCCAACGCCAATGCCACGGTGACCCTCTGCCACACCGGCACGCGCGACGTGGGGTCCTTCACGCGGCAGGCCGACATCCTGATCGTGGCGGCCGGCCGCCCCAACACCCTGACGGCGGACATGGTGAAGCCCGGCGCGGCGGTCATCGACGTGGGTGTCAACCGCGTGCCGGACGCCTCGAAGAAGCAGGGCTTCCGGCTCGTCGGCGACGTGGATTTCGAGGGCGTCAAGGAGGTGGCCTCGCTGATCACGCCCGTGCCGGGCGGCGTGGGGCCGATGACGATCACGATGCTGATGTACAACACCGTCGAATCCGCGCGACTGCACGCGGGGGGCTAGCCATGAGCGCAAACGACGAACTGGCGAAGGTGGTGGCCGGCCGCGGGATCGACCGCATCCGGCGGCATATCTTCCTGTGCTGTGACCAGACCGAGCCGAATTGCTGCTCGAAGGAGGCCGGGCTGAAGTCATGGGACTTCCTCAAGCGCCGGCTGGAGGAGCTGAAGCTGACGGGCAGCGGCGGCGTCTACCGGACGAAGGCGAACTGCCTTAGGGTCTGCCAGCAGGGACCCATCGCCGTGGTCTACCCCGAGGGGGTCTGGTACCGGGGCTGCACGCCCGAGGTGCTGGAGACGATCATCCAGAGCCACCTCATCGGCGGCGTGCCGGCGGCCGAGCACATGTTCCACCGCCGCGCAGCGGCGACAGAATGAACGGTTATGTGTACGGCGTCGGTCACGAGGGTTCGTGATTCAGTCTTCCTGAACCCTGAATCCTGAACCCCATCTTCCCGGGAACTTGCCATGCTCCGGTCCAGCGTCAGCCACCTGCCCCGTCACAAGCAGTCCCTGCTTCTGGCGGCGCTGTTCATCGGGTCGGTGCTGGCCTACCTGATCCTGTCCCGCTGGGTGTTCCTGTACTGCGAGGTCGAGGGCGACAGCATGCGGCCGGCGCTGGAAAACGGCGATCGCCGGCTGGCGCACCGCTGGCTCTACCTCCTGCACGAGCCGCAGCGCGGCGACGTCGTGGCGCTCCGGGTTCCGGGCTACGCGGACCTGTCGGTCAAGCGCATCATCGCCCTGCCGGGCGAGACCGTCTCCTTCGAGGCCGGACACATCTTCATCGACGGCCGCGAGCTGCACGAGGCGTACCTCTCGCGCCGCCTGGAGACCGTGGGCGGTGTGCTGTCGAACCACACCTACCAGGTGGCGGCCGGTTGCTACTTCGTGCTGGGCGACAACCGCGAGGTCAGCGCGGACAGCCGCCATTTCGGCGCCGTTCCGCGCGAGAACCTGCTGGGCCGGATCCTTTCGACGGACTGATCACCAGCCGCCGTAGGCCTCGGCGCCCTTCGCGCCGACCTCGCCGACCGCATTTTCCGACAGCAGCTTGCCCTTCGCATCGACGATCACGAGCCTGGGGATGCCGGATACCTGGTAATGCCTCATCAGATCCCCGCGCACCTTGCTGTCATAGGGAATCGCCACCCAGGGCATGTCCAACTCCTTCATGTAGGTGAACATCCCGTCCTCGTCCTTGTCGGCGCTGACGAACACGACCTGGAACGACTTGCCGCTCTTGGCGAGATCGTCGTAGACCTCGACCAGCTTCGGCGTGAAGGCCCGGCAGGGGGGGCACCAATGCGCTGAGAAGTAGATTCCGATCTTCTCCGCACCGCTGAGTTCGGTGGCGTCGAGGTTCTTCTTCCTCGCATTGGTCAGCTTGTCGCCGAACAGGTCAACCAGTTCCTTCGCCGGCGGCGGCTTGGCGGCCTCCGCGGCCGCGGCCGCTTTCCACGAGGGCTGTTTGCGCTGGGCGACGCCCGGCTTCTGAGCGCTGGCGGCGGCCAGCTCCTTCGCAGCCGCCTGGTCCTCGGGAATCAACTCCCCCAGGCCGATGGCGATCTTCTGGCCGCCGGTGGCGCGCAGTTGGACCGTGCCGTACTGCAGCTTCACGAACTCCGCGTCCACGCTCGTTCCGTTGTTGCTGTGCCAGGCGCGCAGCCCCGCAGGCGCCGCGTTTGTCGCGGGCTCCCCCAGGGCCGGCGCGCAGGCCGTCCCGAGCGCCATCCCGCCCGCCACTACTGCTCCGAGCCACCGCTTCCATGCGTTCATGTCTGCCTCCCGTCGTCACCCCGCGGCCTGTCCGTGCCGCTCGCCGCACGCGAGTTCGATCGCGCCGCGGTCCACAACGGCGACATCATGCGCCATCAGGGTCTCGCCATCGAACAGAAAATGACCCAGGAATGGCTGGCCGGCCAGCATCATCGGCACCCAGTGCACGTCGTCGGGCCACATGCGGCCGTAGGGAATGGCCGCGGTCGGCGCCCACAGGGGCACGGCCTCGTCGGTCTCGACGGGGGTCCCCTCGCAGCCCTCGGCCGTGAAGACGATCACGTCCAGCGACAGGCCGTCGGTGAACTGGAACTTCAGCCGCCCCGCGCCGTGCGCCGTCCGCACGTCGACCCCCACCTCCTCGCGCACCTCGCGGATCGCCGCCTCGCGCGCGGTCTCGCCGGGCTCCAGGCGCCCGCCGGGGCCGTTGATCTTGCCCCGGCCGAGGCCGCGCTTCTTGTGGATCAGCAGGATCTGCCCGTCGTGGACGACGAACAGCAGCGTGGCGCGCTGCTGCGGCGCCCAGGCGGGGCTCTTCACATCTTCCAGCGTCCAGGGGCCGGCTGGGCCCGTATCGGCGGCGCGGTGCATGGCGGGAAAGATACGGAACGGGGTCGGCGGAGGAAACCACAAAGGCAGGACGTACCGAGCCTGCGCGGGCGGTCACGCAAACGGATTGCGGATCGTGAGCCGGTCGATCTTTCGGCCGTTGTCCAGATCCTCCGTCAACAGCCATCTGCACCCGGTTTCAATGGCGGCTGCGACGAGCAGCGCATCATACCACGAATACCCGGTCTCCTCGCGCACCAGCAGCGCCCGGTCGAACGTGGCCGCGCTTGGAGCGTGCTGGCAGAGCGGCGTCAGGACGCAGCGCAGGTACTCGCGCGCTTCCGTTGTCCCCATGGGTTGAGCGAACTTCCGCAGCGCTACATTCAGGAACTCCTGAACGACCTGCGTCCCGATGATTCCCCTCCGGGACTCCAGGGCATCACGCACGAGTTTCCTGGCCAGAACCTGCTTGTCTGGGGATCCATGGTCGAACGAATAGACCAGGACGTTAGTGTCGAGGAAGAACAGCCCCTTGAGATCAGCGCCGTTCATTGGCTTCCTCGCGCGAAAACTTCCGGCCCGCCGACACATGGGGCAGCCGACCCATCAGCGAATCGTAGGCGCTTGCCGCCGTAGGCTGCATGACGTACGTGTTCAGCCACTGGCGGAACACGTCATTCAGAGTCTGGTGCTCCTCGGCGGCGCGTCGGCGCGCCTGCACAAGCAGCCCTTCGTCCACCGACATCGTCACGTTCTTCATGCCGATAGTGTGCACGAATATCGTGTGCACGGCAATGACAAACAACAACACACCGAATGGCCATAAGCTACACTATTGGTTGCTGTTGCTGCCTACTCCGGCACCTCAACGGGTCGGCCGTCGGTCAGGCTCCCGGCGACGGCTTCGGTGAAGGCCATGTAGCGGACGCCGGTGGCGAAGGACGTGAGGGTGACCGGTCGGCCTTCGCGGATGGAGGCGACAAAGTCCTCCTCCACGCGCCATCCCGGCGCCTCTGCCGGCGGCGCGATGTCCCGCAGGGCCGTCTCCCCGCGCCGCCCGATGCTCAGACGGTTGTCATCCGCCGAAAAACGGAGGGTCCCTTCGCTGCCGTACAGCGTCAGCGTGTTCTCGCGCACGCCGCCCGCCACGTTGGAGATCAGCATGGACAGCAGCGCGCCGCCGGCCATCTCGGCGGAGATAACGAGGTGATCGGGGATGAGGACCGGCGAGCCCGCGCCGGTTTCGGGGTGTGTTCGCGTTGGCTGGCAGATGGAGCCGCGGGCGGCCACGCGCGTCGCCTCGCCGATCCAGCGCATCAGCGTTTCGTACCAGATGCCCAGGCTCATGATATTCAGGCCGCTGAGCGTTGCGTCCTGCCGCCACGACATCGGGGCCTCACGGTCCAGGTACGCGCCGGAGAGAGCGCGCAGGTCGGCGGCGAGGACGTTCCCGATGGCCCCCTCGGCCAGCAGGCGCCGCACCAGGCCGTCGAACGGGAGTGTGAACGGCGCCGGCACAAGCTGTGCGACGCGGTCAGGCCGCTGCCTCGCCGCCGCGTGCATGTCCAGCGCCTCGGCCAGGTTCATGGCCATGCGGGCCTCGCACAGGACGTGCTTGCCGGCGGCCAGCGCGGCCCGCGTGACCTCGGCGTGCAGGCACGGCCAGGTGCCGATGACGATCGCATCCGTATCCGCGGCGGCCACCAGATCCTGCCACCGGTCGTAGACCGTGGGGATGCCGAAGGCCTCGGCCACCCGCCCGGAGGACTCGCGGCTGCGGTTGCACACGCTGACCAGGCGCACCCCGGGAATGGCGGCCAGCCCGGGGATGTGGCGCAGGCGGGTGTTGGCTCCGGCTCCGACGAAACCGATGCGCAGGGCGTCGGCCATGGGACTTTCTCCTCCGGCGTTCATCTCAGGCACGGCTCGATATCGAGTGCGACCGACGAGCGCACCAGATCGGAGACCGTGTTCTGCAGGCGCTGCGCGTCGGGGGGGGGCGGCAGGTAGACGGCGATGCGTTCAGCCAGCCGGCGCTCCAGGACGGGCGCCGGCGCGAGCAGGTCGCGCGGCACCGTCTCCGGGGCGGCGAGGGCGGCCCGGGCTTCGGCCAGCAGGCGATGGACCGACAGGCCGCAGGCGCCGGGGTGCGATCGGAACAGATTTCCGGCGCAGAGGTCGCCCAGGGCGCGCAGGTACGTTTCCGCGTGGCCGGTTCGCAGGCGCGTCTCCAGGTGGGCTTCGGTGAGCAGCAGCAGCGCGGCCGCGAACTCCACGGCCACGCGCCACTGCGCCTCGGCGTCGGCCGGTGGTGGTGCGTCGGGGGACAGGCCGTTCGTTCCGAGGACGGCCGCCGCCGCGTGCCGGGCGGAACGGTGCAGATGGTCGGCCAGCGTCAGCGGGGACGTCGTCACCTTCCCACGGGGGGACGAGTGGCGGCGGCGCTGGCGCTGGCCGTGGCGCACCTTCGCCAGGTCCACGACGCCGAATATAATCAGGCCGATAAAGAACGAGGCCAGAGCGATCAGTACCAGGGTGAAGAAGGCCCCGGCCGTGCCTATGATGGTGTCTGCCATATTGCACCCCGACACACCGGCGGCAGCGACGCGCTCGCCGGCGGAAGGGAGGTTAGCATGAACCCGCTCCGTGTACAGTGCTGTAGTTGATCCGGTTCAGCCCGCAGCCAGGACGCGCAGCCAGCGCAGGGCGAGGACAAAGAGGGCCGCGTGCGCGGCGAGGGGCAGCAGGTAGATGCGGTCCCGCGAGCGGGCAAAGGCCAGCAGCAGAAACACCGCGCCCGGCACCAGCACGCGGGCATAGCTCCACGGCTCAACCCAGACCTTGGGCGACATCACGAACGGCATCGCGGAAAAGCCCAGCAGGCCTAGGCTCACCTCGTCCCGGCGGCGGAGGACCTCGCGCAGGGCGAGCCCGGCCGCCACGCACGCGGTTGCCACGAACAGGCCCAGAAAGAGCCGCTCCGTCAGGCTGTGCGCCGGGAGCCCGGCCCACACGTCGGCGACATGGTCCCACAGCGCTGCCAGCGGCCGGCCGAGGTTCTGCTGGCCCCCGCGCCAGGACGGCATCCCGAACCGCAGCGCCACAACCGCCTGCCACGCGGCGAACGGCCCCAGCGAGGCAGCCAGGGCGGCGGCGGAGCGGCGGTCACGCCGGCGGACGAGCGCGTCGAAGCAGAGCACCGGCGCCATGACGGCGGACGTTTCGCGCGCGAGGCAGGCCAGGGCCAGCCCCGCCGCGGCCCAGCCGGTTCGGCGGGCGGCGTAGGCCGCCATCGCCGCGGTCAGCAGGGCCGTGGCCAGCGGCTCGGACAGGTCGCGCGCCGTGGCCAGCAGCAGGCCGCTCAGCGTGGCATAGAGCAGGCCCCACCACGGGGCGAGCCCCTCACGCCGGCAGAACATGGCCGCCGCGAACACGCCGCCGGCGATGGACAGGAGGTTCACGACGACCATCGCCCAGGGCATCCACGCCACGCGCCCCGCGGACAGCAGCGCCGTGAGCCAGGGGTAAAGAATGCGCTGGTAACGATAGGCCGGGATGTCCATGTGGCGCGAGTACCCCCGGTTGATCCACGGATCGCAGGCCGCGAACAGGAAGAACTGTCCGTCGTACCCGTCGCTGCGCTTCACAACGAGCACGTGATCGCGGATCTCCTGCGGCGGCCGGTAGCGGTCGCCCGCGCAGATCAGGCCGGAAACGTCGCCGCCGAAGGGAGCCACCAGGCGGGCAACGATCCCCGCGTAGAGCAAGACCGCGATGGCCGGCGCGGCCCACAGCCCGTGGTGGGCAAGACGGCGAAGCCACCGGGATGCGCGTTGGGGGTCCATGGGGTCGGCAGTGTAAGGCCAGCGCCGCGCGCGCGCAACGCTGCGGCCATCTTCCGGACAAGTTGGGTGTTGCGGCCGCGGGCGCGAGCGGGTACGTTCTGGCCCATGGGCTGGAACGTCCTGCATGTCAAACCGCGCCGCGAGAAGAAGGTGGCGGAGCACTGCGAGCAGCTGAAGGTCGAGCACTACCTGCCGCTGCGGCAGGAAACCAAGGTCTACCAGCGCCGCAAGGTGACGGTCTCCAAGCCGGTCTTTCCCGGTTACATCTTCGCGTCGTTTGACGACGAGGGCCGGGTGAGCCTACTCAAGACCAACTGCCTTGTGCGGATCCTGCCGTCGCCGGACGAATCCGCGCTGGTGCATGAGCTGGACCAGGTGCGCGCGGCGCTGGCGGTGGACCCGACGCTGGGCGCCACGGCGGCGATGAGGAAGGGCCGGACGGTTCGCATTGTGGGCGGCCCGTTCCGCGGCATCGAGGGCCGGATCGACATGCTCAAGGGCCAAACGATGGTGTGCCTCAACGTCGAGATGATCGGGCAGGCCATCCGGGTCGAGGTGGATCGCAGCCTGGTGGAACTGGCGGATTGATACAGGGAGGGACCGCGGACCATGACGAACGCGACAACGGCGAGCTGGAAGGGCATTGTGCTGGCCGGCGGGGCGGGCAGCCGGCTGCATCCCATGACGCGGACGGTCAGCAAGCAGATGCTGCCGGTCTACGACAAGCCGATGATCTATTATCCCATCGGCACGCTGATGCTCGGCGGGATCCGGGACATCCTGATCATCTCCACCCCGACGGACCTGCCGCGCTTCCGCGAACTCCTCGGCGACGGGGCTGAACTGGGCCTGCACTTCTCCTATGCGCTGCAGACGGCGCCGCGCGGCCTGCCCGAGGCCTTTACGATCGCCGGGGATTTCCTCGCCGGCCACCCCGCGTGCCTGATCCTGGGCGACAACCTGTTCTACGGCGATCTGCAGTTCTTCCGCGAGGCCCTGACGCACACGACCGGCGGCACGATTTTCGGCTACCCCGTGCAGGATCCCGAGCGCTACGGCGTGGTGGAGTTCGACCGCGCCGGGCGCGTGCTGAGCATCGAGGAGAAGCCGGAGAAGCCGAAGAGCCGTTACGCGATTCCCGGGCTCTACTGCTTCGACTCCCGCGTGGTCGATGTAGCGCGCAGCCTGAAGCCCTCGGTGCGCGGCGAGACGGAGATCACCGACGTCATCCGCGCCTACATGAACTGGGGCGAGCTGCGGGTGAAGAAGATGGCGCGCGGCATCGCCTGGCTCGACACCGGCACCCCGCTGAGCCTGCTCGAGGCCTCGCAGTTTGTCGCCACGGTCGAGCACCGGCAGGGGCTCAAGATCGCCTGCCTGGAAGAGGTGGCGTACCGCATGGGCATGATCGACCTCGCGGGTTTCCGCGCGCGCGCCGCAGCGTATGCCAACAACTCCTACGGCGCCTACTTGCGCGAACTGCTGCGCGACTTCGAGGAACACGGCGGCGCGTGACAAGAGTCCTCCGCCGCCGCGGCAGTGGGATGCGCTGGCCTCTCAGCGTGCGGCCTCGCCTGGCGCGGCCTCGCCCGTGGTCCGGTGGCCGAATTTATGGGGCAGGAACAGAAACCGCCAGTAACGCTCCTTGTCGTCTCGGTAGTATTCCAGCAGCCGGTAGATCACGTTGACGTGCCGCCGTTCGCCGCCCTGCACATCCACCAGCGGCTGAAACGTGAACTGGTAGCGCCGGTCATCGCGCGCCCACCGAATCAGTCCCAGCAGGATCTTCGTCTCCCGCTCGCCATCGGGCGATTTCGTGGACCATGACAGCAGCGGCGGCAGGATTGTCCTGCCGCCGGAGTGGAGGTACAGAGGGATGACATTGAAGTAGTTGTCGCCCCACCAGACGGGCCCAGCCCCCTTGTGGCCTTTCCAGTCCCACGCAGGCGGGAGCAGCAGGATCCAGTTGTCATCCTTGCTCCAATAGACGGGGAAGACGTCGAGGTAGTTGTCGCCCCACCAGACGTTGAGAACACCGTGGTTGTCACTCCAGTTCCAGGCCGGCGGCAGGAGCAGGATCCAGTCGTCCCCGGAGCTCCAGTAGATCGGGAAGACGTCAAAGTAGTTGTCACCCCACCAGACGGGGCCAACGCCGTGGTTGCCATTCCAGTTCCACGCCGGCGGCAGGAGCAGGAGCCAGTCGTCGCCCGAGCTCCAGTAGAGCGGGAACACGTCGAGATAGTTGTCGCCCCACCAGACCGGGCCAACGCCGTAGTTGCCGTCCCAGTTCCAGGCCGGCGGCAGGAGCAGCAGCCAGTCGTCGCCGGAGCTCCAGTAGACGGGGAAAACGTGGAGATAGTCCTCGCCCCACCAGACGGGGCCTGCGCCGTGGTTGCCGTTCCAGTTCCACGCCGGCGGCAGGAGCAGGAGCCAGTCGTCGCCATAGCCCCAGTAGACGGGAAAGACGTCGAAGTAGTTCTCGCCCCACCAGACCGGGCCGATGCCGCGGTTGCCGTGCCAGTTCCAAGTCAGGGGGATCAGCAGCCAGGTGTCATCGGTGCTCCAATAGAAGGGGAAGACATCGAAGTAGTTCTCGCTCCACCAGACCGGGCCGATGCCATGGTGGTCTTCGACATCCCACGCCACGGGCAGCAGCAGCCAGTTGTCGTCCCACCCCCAGAACAGGGGAAACACATCGAAGTAGTTCTCGCCCCACCAGACGGGGCCAACCCCCTTGTCGCCACCCCAGTTCCACATGGGAGGGACGATCAGGAGCCAGTCATCGTTCTGGCTCCAGTACAGCGGAAAGACATCCAGATAGTCTTCGCCCCACCAGACGGGGCCGACGCCGCGGTTGCCGTCCCAGTCCCACGCCAGCGGCAGCAGCAGCCAGTTGTCGCCGCGGCTGAAATAGAACGGGAAGACATCGACGTAGTCCTCGCCCCACCAGACGTTGAGAACGCCGTAATTCCCTTCCCAGTTCCACGCCGGCGGCAGGAGCAGAAGCCAGTCGTCGCCGGAGCTCCAGTAGACGGGGAAGACGTCGAGATAGTTGTCACCCCACCAGACGGGGCCAACGCCGTGGTTGCCGTTCCAGTTCCACGCCGGCGGCACAAGCAGGAGCCAGTCGTCTCCATAGCCCCAATAGACGGGAAAGACGTCAAAGTAGTTCTCACCCCACCAGACCGGACCGGCGCCGTGGTTGCCGTTCCAGTTCCAGGCCAGCGGAGGCACGATCCAGTTCTGGCCCTCGAACCAGACCAGCGGGGCGAAAATGAAGTAGTCCTCCCCCCACCAGACGTTCAGGAATCCGCGGTTGCCGTTCAGATTCCAGGCCGGGGGCAGGATCAGCAGCCAGTCGTCTTCCCACGTCCAGACCAGGGGGGCCACGTGGAAGTAGTCGTTGCCCCAGATGACAGGCCCGACGTAGCGATCGAATTCATCGACCCGCTCGTGGCTGCCGATCAGCCAGAAGCACGCCATCATCTCCCGCTCGTCTTCGCTCACGGAAGTGGAATAGAAGGGCGCCCACTTGATGCCCTCCTCATAGACTTCGGCCCGTGCCGCACCTGGCGTCAGCACGAACAGGGCGACCGCCACGGCAACGGTACGCGCGGCAACACCTCGCAGGGATCCTCTCACGACTGCACCCCCTCCCTGCAGCACTCGCGGCTGCCAGCCGTAGGGTGCGCCGGTCGTGATAGGGTGTCAAGGCATTCTTAGGTCAACCCCAGTTGCCGACGTGGCGCCGGCGCACGAATTGCTCGTGCCAGATCCGCACGCCGAGGATGCCGAGGAGCAGCCGGCCCCACGCGCGCTGCCCGCGGCTGTGCTCCTCAAGCAGCCGGCGCACGCCCTCCGGCCGGAACAGCGGCGGCGTGTCGCCGCCGGCTGTGAGCAACAGTTCGCGGGCGGGGCCCGGAAGGCCCTTGCACAGCCAGTGATCAAACGGCGAGATGAACGCAAACTTAGGGCGCCGTCGGATCGATCCCGGCAGCACCCCGCGCATGGCACGCCGCAAGACGGTCTTCTCGCGCAGGCCGGTCATCTTCAGGGCCGGCGGGATTCCGGCGCAGAACTCCACAAAGGGGTGATCGAGGAACGGCACGCGCACTTCCAGCGAATGGGCCATGGACATGCGGTCCAGGCCGTGGATGACCGCGTCGGTCATGCGGGTCCTGAAGTCGAGGTGGAGCAGCTGATTGTGCGGATGCCACGTGGGGAAATCGTCCGGCAGCGTCAGCCGTTCATCCCCGACCGTGAGGGCGCCGGCCGCCTGCAGGAGCTCCGGGTGGATGAGGTCCCGCTCGAGTTCGGCGTGCAGCGCCGTGGGCACCGGTCCGATCCAGTGCGCGAACCGCGCAAAGCCGATGCGGGGAGCCGCGGCGAACACCTGGGCGGCCTTGGGCCAGCGCTGCCGGACCCACGGGTGGGCGGCGACCGCCGCGCGGGCGGCGGGCGGCAGGACCGAGAGGAGGCGGAGAATCTTTTCCGTGGCGTACCAGGTGTAGCCTCCGAGCACTTCGTCGGCGCCCTCGCCGGACAGGACGACCTTGACGTGCTGCGCCGTCAGCTGCGCCAGCATCAGCCGCGGAATCTCCGTGGCGACGCCCATGGGCGCCTCCGCCCACCAGACCGCCTCGGGCATCCGCTCGAGGGCGCGGTCGGGGCACTGCAGCATGTGCGGAACGAGCCGCAGCGACGGTTCATCCAGCAGCGTCCGCTGGCCTCCGAACTCGTCGCAGTCGTGATCGGGGAAGCGGATGGAGAACGCGGGGACGGGCCGGTCGCTCGCCCGGCACATAAGCGCCGTCACGGCGCTGGAATCGATGCCGCCGCTCAGCCACGTGCCGACCGGCACATCGCTGCGCAGGTGCAGACGCACCGATTCGGCCAGGCGCTCGCGGAACGCCTCCGCCCACTGGCGCGGGGACTGTCGCGGCTCCGCGCCGGCGGCCGGAAACCGGTATTCCCAGTAGGGCCGCACCGTCAGCCGCCCCGCCTCGTAGACGGCGAGGTGGCCGGGCGGCAGGCGCTGAACCGCCCGCAGCCCCGTGCGCGGGCCCTGCACGAAGCCGAAACGCAGCACGTCCAGGATCGCCTGCGGGGCGGCGTCCCGCGGCAGGGCCTGCACCGGGAGCAGGGATTTCACCTCCGAGGCGAAATACAGCGCATCCGCCGTCTCGGCGTAGCACAGCGGCTTGATGCCGGGACGGTCACGGGCGAGCAGCAGACGGCCGCGCCGCTCGTCCCAGACCGCCAGCCCGAACATCCCGCGGAGGTGCTCCAGGCAGGCGTCGCCGTGCTCCTCGTAGAGGTGGACGATCACCTCCGCGTCCGAATGCGTCCGAAAGAGGTGGCCCCGGGCGCAGAGCGCGGCGCGCAGCTCGATATGATTGTAAATTTCGCCGTTGCAGACGACGTGGACGAGCCCGTCCTCGGAGGCGATGGGCTGCTGCCCGCCCTCGAGGTCAATGATGCTCAGCCGCCGGAACCCGAGGCCCACGCCGGGGGCCAGGTGGAAGCCCTCGCCGTCCGGGCCGCGATGGACCGCCGCCGCCGCCATGCGCCTGAGCAGGGCCTCGTCGACAGGCGCCCGTCGATCCCGCGCAACGATTCCGCAGATGCCGCACATGACGCGTCTGGCCTCCCGGTGGACCGGCGAGAGAATAAGGGGACGCAGCGCCCGTGTCACGCCGGGGTTGCGAGGAAGTAACGGGGCCCCTCTTCATCCTAATCTTACTCTTACTCGTAATCCCCCCCCCGCTCACGCCGCCCGCCTCCCCTCCCGCGGGTTGCGGGGACAGGTTCGCGGTTCCGGTTCGCAGTTCTCTCGTACCTTCCCTTCGGCGTCGGGGTCGGAATCGCTATCGGTATCGACGTCGGGTGGCCCGCGGGAGGGCGGTGTGAGGCTGACGGGGGATGCGCCCGCCCCCCCCTCCCACGCGCTGGCTGGACTTGCCGTGCGGTGTTACGCTAAAGTGCCCCCACATCATCTGGCCCAGCGACGGGCCGCCGACGGTGTGGAGGTGCGTCTCGTGAAGGTTGCCGCAGGTGGGGTGGCGTTGATGGTTGCCGGGATTGCGCTGCTGGCCGGTTGCGAAGGAACGGTGTCGAACACGGACGGGTCCTCGACCGTGACGATCACCCCGTCCTCGACAACCATCGAGGGGGGCACGAGCAACGTCGTGTTCAAGGCCCAGGGCGGATACGCTCCGTATGCGTGGTCGGTGGACGATACGTCTTTGGGCAGCGTGACCGCGGCGGACGATGTGGGCATCTACGTCAGCAACGCGGTGACGGGTGTTGCTGTGGTCACCGTTGTGGATGTCCGCTCCAACGAGGCCAACGCGACGGTGACGCAGGAATAGGCGGCCGGCGGGCCGCGGAGGAGGGGCTTATGGTCATGCATTACCGGCGGTTCGGACGCACGGAGCTGAAGATGCCCGTGCTCACGTGCGGCGGCATGCGGTACCAGCAGGCGTGGAAGGATGACGATCCCGCCCTGGAGATCGACCCCGACAATCAGGCCAACCTCGAGGCCACCGTGCGGGCCGCGGTGGCGGCCGGCATCAACCACATCGAGACGGCGCGCGGGTACGGCACCAGCGAGATCCAGCTCGGCCGCGTTCTGCCCTCGTTTCCGCGCGCGTCGATCCTCGTACAGACCAAGATCGGCCCGGCCGAGAGCGAGGATGACTTCCTGCGCACGTTCGACCAGTGCATGCGCAATCTGCGGCTGGACTACCTGGACCTCCTGGGCATCCACGGCATCAACACCGCCGACGTGCTCGATCTCACGCTGCACAAGGGCACGCTGAAGGCCGCGCAGCGGCTGCGCGACGAGGGACGCGTGCGCCACATCGGGTTCTCCACGCACGGCCCGTGCGATGTCATCGTCGCCGCCATCGAGACCGGCGAGTTCGAGTATGTCAACCTGCACTGGTATTACTTCGATCCGCGCAACAGTCCTGCCATCGACGAGGCCGCCCGCCGGGACATGGGCGTGTTCATCATCAGCCCGTCCGACAAGGGCGGGCGGCTCTACGCCCCGCCGCCGAAGCTGGTCGAACTGTGCCAGCCGTTCACGCCGATGGGCTTCAACGACCTGTTCTGCCTGTCGCGCCCCGACGTGCACACCCTGAGCATCGGCGCGTCCCGGCCGTCGGATTTCGACGCGCACCTGGCGGTGATGCCCGAGCTCGACCGCGCGTCCGACGCCATCCGCCACGTGGTCGTGCGGCTGGAGTCCGAGATGCGGCGGGTGCTCGGGGATGCCTGGTGCGACGGCTGGGCTGAGGCGCTGCCGTCCATGGAGGCGACGCCCGGCGAGGTACCGCTCTACCACGTGCTGCGGCTCTACAACCTGGCGATGGCGTACGACATGGAGGAGTTCGGCCGCATGCGCTACAACCTTCTCGGCAGCGGCGGCCACTGGTTCCCGGGCAACAAGGTCGACAAGATCGACTGGGCGGCGCTGCGCGAGGGGCTCCGCAACCACCCGCTGGCCGACCGCATCGAACAGGCGCTGAAGATCGCCCACGAGCGCTTCAACGCGGCCGATGAGAAGCGCCTCAGCGAGTCGTAGCGCCTCCCGGTGCCGCGCGGGCCGCGAACGCGCCTGGCGGAGGGATGAAGCAGCAGGCTCGTAGCGCCTGCTGTACCGGTACAGCGCGGGCTACGAACGCGCTGAAACGGGATGCCGAAGGGCCGTCAGCACTGCGCGGCTCCGCGTTGCTTCCCGCTGTCGCCGTCCCTATGATATGCCCCTCGAGCGCCGCTGACGCGCGCCGTTTCTATCCGGTGCCGGGACAGGGGTGCCGGGACAGGCGGGACAGGTGACAGGTAAAGGGTCCTTCGGAAGATCAAGGTGAGAGTGCGCTCAATAAGTCGCCTTGTGATAGGCTGCCTCGTCCTGGGGTTGAGTGCGCTTTCGGGAAGAGCGCAGGAAGATCCGGCACTGTTCCGCATTGGCAAGGGGAACTTGCTCGGGTTTATCGATCGCGACGGTCGAACGCTCGTCGTGCCCAAGTACCAGTACGTGGACACCGCCTGGTGGGAGGGGTGTTTGTGGGTCCGGGAATCGTTTCCCTTGTGGTGGCAGGGCTTGGAGACGAACGCACCCTCCGGCAACTTCATCGGCCCTGACGGGGTGACCATATCCGCGCGGCCGCTCTCAGAGCTCGATTGTTTCCGCGAGCCCATGTTCAGGAGCGGCATCGCGTTGGTGCGGCTCTCGATGAACGATTGTGCTTACATTGACAAAGCCGGGCGCATTTTATTCCACGCGCCTCCTTGGTGTGTGGGGGTTCCTGATGATGCAGGACCGTGGGTAATGGTTGAAGACGGCAAGTTCGGTTACGCCACGCGATCAGGCAAGGTCGTGGTCCCAGCGACGTTCGACGAGTGCGGCAGCTTCACCTATGGGTTTGCGCCCGTCCGGCGGGGTTCCGAATGGGGCATCATCGACTCAGACGGGAAATGGGTATTGGAGCCCTCATATAGTGAGATCAGGAGGGTCGAGAGCGGTCACACGTTGTTGAAGTATCGGTCGGGTATACGTTGGGGAATGCTTCGCAACGACGGCAAGGTTCTTACCGCCGCGAAGTTCGATCAGGTGGGTCACGGAGGCTATGGGGTGGTCACCGTGCGGATCGGCGACAAGTGGGGTCTGGTGACCGATGGAGGCTGTACTGTTCTGGACCCCCAGTTTGAGGGGGTGGGTACTGTGACTCCGTACGTAGTGGCGGTGTCAAAAAGCAATCTCTGGGGGCTTGTGAGCCTAGACGGGACTGTTGTCCAAGAGCCGGCGTTCAGCTCGCTGTCGATCCGTGAGGCTGGTGGGCCGTGCGTCGGTCGCATGCCTCTGGCCGGCTGTGGCGTTCTGCTTGATGAGCGTGGAAGAAGGATCACCGCGCCGGCGGCGGATGATTTCCATCTGGTGGGCAACGACAGAGCTTTCTTCAGGCAGGGCGAAAAGTGGGGGCTCATGGCGACAGCGGGAGAAGTGCTGATCGAAGCGACCTACGACGATGTTGGAGGCTTCGAGAAACACGGCTTGTTTGGTGTCGCACGCAGGCGCATGCGGGGTCTGGTTGATATAGTGACAGGTCGCGAAGTGTTGCCGACGACGCATGAACGCGTTGTGAGTTGGCACGAGGTAGTGCGGTGCATTGACGGCGGCACGAATTCGTTCTACACGCGGTCTGGGTCCGTGTTGGTATCTGAAGAGGCGGGGATCACGAATGTGACAGACGCATGGCTTATGTACGATGGGTATGGCGTCATAGAGGGGAAGACAGGGGCGGGTGTCATCTCGAAGGATGGACGCATCGTGCTGCCGATGAGGTACGAGAGAGCGGGTTTCCCCTCCGAGGATCTTGTGCCGGTTCAAGTTGGGGGGAAGTGGGGGTATGTCGATCTGCGAGGCCGTCCGGTAGTAATGCCCCGCTTTGCGGATGCGGGGAGCTTTTCCGAAGGCGTGGCGTTTGTGCGGGTCGACGACGCGTATGGATTCATTGATCACCGAGGGGAGTTTGTAATCGCACCGAAGTACGCGGCCGCTGGTTACAGCCTGAACGGTTTGCTTCCGGTCGCCGTGCGCCGCGAAGGTGGAACGGATGCGGTATGGGGGGTGGCAGCACTCAAGTGGGGGTTGATTGACCGACAGGGAAACACCGTGCTGCCCGTCGAATATGAAGTTTTGGAATGGGGGTCGAGATCGGCGAAGAAGAAGCGGCCTTACGGGAGAATGGTTAGTCGCGAATGTTCGCGCTGGGCGGATCTGGATACCGAAGGCGGCCGGTTCCTCGTCCCTTGGATTCAGGGCGCAGTGAAGTAGTGGGATCCCCTGCGTCAGAAAAGCACTCGGACAAGTGACGGACGAGTACTGACGGCACACTGGGGAGCACACTGACCACACTGGGGACAGGTAAACTGTCGGAGATAGACAGACAAGTGACAGGTAAAGTCACCGGACAAGCGGACAAGTGACAGGTAAAGTATCCTCCACCGGGGTGTAGGGTGGGCGAATCTGGCAGGGCGGGGCGCCGGGGCGTCAGTGTTTGTGAAGGGCGTCTGAGGTGGGTGTGACGGCGTTCTGAGTGGCACACGGAGCGCGAACGGCGGAAGCCGGGCACGCGCCGGCTGTTGGGTTGCCGGTCGGTGCCGTGAGCCAGCTTGCTGGCGGCGCTCAGACGATCTGGCGCAACTGCCTGAAGCTGTAGATCTCGGGCCGTGAGCCGGCGGGATCCGGCGCCAGGGCTCGGGTGAGGCGTCGCCTGGCTATGGCCGCCTCGCCACGGGCCTTGGCCAGAACGTTCTTCACGAAGAGGTCCGAGCCGATGACCAGGCCGTCAACCCAGTAGCGCACGCGGCGATCCGCGCGGATTGCAAAGGGCTGCTTCTCGGCGGCCTTCAGGGCGACGGCCTCTACGGTCTGCGGGGACGCGCCGGCCTCCACTGCCGTCTCGACAGCGATGGCGCGGCGCAGGGCTGACAGAAGGCTGTCCATGTCCTTGGCCCCAAGGCCCTCGGGCAGTGTCGGCAGCACGTGCGAAACGACGGGCTCTTCCCACGGATGCCGGCCAGCGGCCGACCACTCGGCCAGGGTGCAGAACCGGTAGTCGGCGGGGTTTCTGACGATGCCTGCGCGTACCGGGTTGAGTTCCAGATACTTCCAGCAGTGCCAAACGGACAGACCGCCTTCGAGGATGGTGTTTTTGAACCGCTCCTGCCAGAGGTGTCCCCGGCGGCGCACAGGACGTGTGCGGTTGAACCAGCGGGTGAACTGCTGCTGGAGGTCCTTCATGAAGCGGCTGACATCGCGCAGTTGCCCGGGCAGAGCCGCGGCCCGTTCAGTACCCACGCGCACCGTCTTCTTGCCGTCGTAGAAGGCATTGAATCGCGCCACCGCCTCCGCCTCCGGAAGCCCCTTGCCAGGGATGAACGTCAGCAGATGGAAGTGGTTGCCCATGACCTGGTAGGCGACAACCTCCACCGTGTACAGCCGCAAGAGCTTACGCATGATACAGACGAAGCACTCCTTCTCTGCCGGTCCGAAGGGGAACTCCCCCACGTGCCCACCGATCCGATTATAAAGGTGCATGAACGTGTCCACTTCCGACGGCTTGATCCTGGCCTGACGCATGGTTTCCTCCCCGGTGAGTGACTCGCCCCCTCCACACCTACCAAAGCAACTGCCGCGTCCGAATTCCGGTCGAAGGTGGACTACTAACCTGTCCCTATCGGCCGCCCGGTCGAAGGTGGACTACTAACCTGTCCCTATCGGCTTCGGCTAGTCGAAGGTGGACTACTAACCTGTCCCTATCGGGGCCCCTGAAACGGGATGCCGAAGGGCCGTTAGCATTGCGCGGCTCCGCGTTGCTTCCCGCTGTCGCCGTCCCTATGATATGCCCCTCGCGCGCCGCTGACGCGCGCTGGAGGCGACATGAGCGATTCGATAGACACGACCGTTGACCGTCTGGCCGAACACGCGGGACAGGCCGTCCGTTTGCGCGGCTGGGTGTACGGCCTGCGGCGCAGCGGCAAGGTGGCGTTTCTGGAATTGCGCGACGGCACGGGCATCTGCCAGTGCATCGTCGAGGCGTCTGCGCCGGAGGCGTTCGAGGCCGCCGGCCGACTGACCCAGGAGTCCTCGCTGGCGCTGACCGGCACCGTGCGCCCCGAACCGCGCGCCCCGGGGGGCTATGAGATTGCGGTGGTGACGCTGGAGCCCGTGCACATCGCTGAGGATTACCCCATCACCCGCAAGGCCCACGGGTGGGACTTCCTCTTCTCCCATCGCCACCTGTGGTTCCGGTCGCGCCGCCCGACCGCCATCCTCCGTATTCGCCACACGCTGATCCGCGCCTGCCGCGAGTTCTTCGACAACCGCGGCTTCACGCTGGTGGACACGCCGATCCTCGTGCCCGGAGCCGGCGAAGATACGCAGACGCTCTTCCCGGTGACCTACTTCGACCGGCAGGCCTACCTGGCGCAGACGGGCCAGCTCTACCTGGAGTCGGCCTGCATGGCGCTGGGAAAGGTGTACTGCTTCGGACCGACGTTCCGCGCCGAGAAGTCCAAGACGCGCCGCCACCTGACCGAGTTCTGGATGATCGAGCCGGAAATCGCCTTCGCCGACCTGGACGACGTGATCGCCCTGGCCGAGGATTTCATGGTCCATCTTGTCGAGCGGGTCCTGGCCGCGAACACGGCGGATCTCGAGTCCCTCGGCCGCGACGTCGAGGCGCTGCGCCTCATCCGCAAGCCGTTCCCGAGGATGACGTACGATCAGGCGGTCGAGAACCTGCGCAGCGAGGCCACGCGCCAGAGGATGGAGGCGCGCCTGGAGCAGGCGCGGGCCGAACTGGCGGCGCGGCGCGCGGAGCAGGGCGCGCTGACGCTGGAGCTGGAGTCGGCCAAACAGGCCTGGAAGCAGGACAAGGCCCGGCTGGCCCTGCAGGAAACGGCGGACGCGATCACGGACCTGGAGCGCGAGGTGGAATATGCCCCCGAGCACATCCGGCTGGCGCAGGCGTTCGAGTGGGGCGGCGACCTCGGCGGCAGCGACGAATCGGTGCTGTCGCGGCAGTTCGACCGCCCTCTGTTTGTGACCGACTATCCCGCCGAGGCCAAGGCGTTCTACATGAAGCGCCATCCGCACGACCCGCGGCGGGTCCGCAACATGGACCTGCTGGCGCCGGAGGGCTACGGCGAGATCATCGGCGGCAGCCAGCGCGAAGACGATATCGAGACTCTGCGCCGCAGCACGCAGGAGAAGGGGCTGCGCCCCGAGGACTACGACTGGTACTTTGACCTGCGCCGCTTCGGCTCGGTCCCGCACGGCGGCTTTGGGCTGGGCATCGAGCGGACGCTGACGTGGATCTGCGGCCTCAAGCACGTCCGCGAAACCATCCCGTTCCCCCGCACGATGGGGAAGATGGTTTTGTGAAGAAGGCTGCAGCTGTTTAGGCCGTTAGGCGCCGGCGGCTCCCACCGAACAGCCCAACAGTCTAACAGCCTAACGACCTATTACGGCACTTCGTACACGAGCAACTCGCACGGCAGATCGCCGTTCTTGAGCGGGAACACCGCTTCGGGTTGGAGGGCCATGGCCTGCCGGTAGCCGGGATGGCCCGCGAGCAGGGCCACGCGGCTGCCATGCATCCGGCAGAGGGCCGCGGTGATATCGCGGCAGAACGCCGCGTCAGCTCCGAGCCGCACGTCATACGGCGGGTTGGCGACCACCATCCTTCGCACGCCGTCGCTCTGCCACGCGATCAGCGAGCGCTCGCGGAAGGCGATCCGAACGCCTGCGCGGCCGGCGTTCGCCCGTGCCACGTCCAGCACGGCCGGATCGATGTCCGCGGCCGTAACCGCCGGCGCGCCTCGCCCTGCGCGCCGGCGCGCCTCGCCCCTGAGCTCCCGCATGACCTGCCGGCCGTCATCGTCAAACCCGGCCCAGCGCTCGAATCCGAACCGCTCGCGCCGCAGCCCTGGCGCCACGTCCGCGGCCCACATCGCGGCCTCGATCGCGATCGTCCCCGAGCCGCACATCGGGTCGAGAACCGGCGTTACGCGGTCCCATCGGGCGAGCCGCAGGATCGCCGCCGCCAGCGTCTCGCGCAGCGGCGCCTCGCCCGCCTCGGTGCGGTACCCGCGCCGTGAGAGCGGCTCTCCGGAGAGGTCGACGTACAGCGTGACCGAGTTCCGCCGGATGTAGACCGACACACGCACGTCCGCGTCCGCCCGGTCCACGTTCGGCCGCTCGCCCGTGCGATCCCGCACCTGGTCGACGATGGCGTCCTTGACCTTCAGCGCCGTGAAGCCGCTGTGCCGGAACGTCTCCGTGCCGGCCGTCACCGCCGATACGGAGAGCGAAAGGTCGGAGGTCAGGAACCGGGACCAGTCCACCGCGGATGCCCCGGCATACAGAGCATCCGCATCGTCGGCGTCGAAGCGGGCCACCTCCGCGAGGATGCGTGGCGCCACGCGGCTCTCCAGGCAGGCGCGCCATCCGTCGCGCCACGCGCCGCGGAACGGGATCCCGCCGCTGCCCTGGCGCACGTGCGGCAGGCCCAGGTCGCGCAGTTCCTCGTACAGTGCCAGCTCCGTGCCGGCACTGGCCGCCGCAAAGAATCCTACCGATTCGAACTCCATCCCGCCCATCCTTTGCCCCTAACGGAGGCATCCAACCCGGCCACAAGCATGGCGCACGCCCGCAGCGGAGTCGAGTCCGCGATGGGCTGGCTGTCGGCAGCGGGCGCATCCGCGATTCAGTTCAAGCCGGTTGGGGTGTTGCCAGGCCTGCCGTCGTCGTGGTTGGCGGCCTCGCGCGCATTCCTTTCGGCGTGGGGGTCGGGATCGCTATCGGTATCGAACTCGGGCGGCCGGCGGTGGGTGGCTCGGTCTTGATGCTGCCGGGGGATGTGTCGCGGATCGGGTCGAAACACGGGCGCGTGATATCGGCCCGTCTGCCGCGTTGCCTTCGGGGGGCGCAGA
>CAZJBP010000002.1:0-51861 GCA_964544115.1 uncultured Victivallales bacterium
GCCGGCGGCCACGTTCGCCCACATCGACGCGACCACCGAGCTCTCGCGCCAGATTGCCGAGCTGGGCATCTACCCGGCCGTCGACCCACTGTCGTCCTCGTCGAGCATGCTGGCGCCCGAGGTGGTGGGCGAGGAGCACTACCGGGTGGCCCGCGGCGTGCAGGAGATTCTGCAGCGCTACAAGGAGCTGCAGGACATCATTGCCATCCTGGGCATGGACGAGCTGTCGGCGGAGGACCGGCAGGTCGTCGAGCCATTCTTCGTCGCCGAGCAGTTCACGGGCATGACCGGCCGCTACGTGGAGCTGGCGGACACCATCCGCTCGTTCAAGGACGTGCTCGAGGGGCGCTACGACCGCCTTCCCGAACAGGCGTTCTACATGGTCGGCGGCATCGAGGATGTTGTTGAGAAGGCGAAGAAGCTGGAGACGGCCCGATGAGCGACGGGCGCTATCGCCTGGCCGTCCGCACACCCGAAGGGACGGCTTTTGACGGGGAGGTGGCCAGCGTGGTGGTGCCGGGCCTGCAGGGCCGCTATGGCATCTTCCCCGGGCACGCGCCGATGCTCGGATCGGTTGCGGCGGGCATTCTCGAGGTGCGCGCGGCCGAAGGCCTCCGCTGGTTCGTGGTCGGCGGCGGCTTCACCGAGGTGGGACAGGGGCAGGTGGAACTCCTGGTCGATGCGGCCCTCGCCGTTTCCGGGCCGGACGCCGCGGAAGAGCGGCTTGAGGCCTACCTGCGCGATGCGGCCCTGCCGCCCACCGCGGTCCTGTCTTAGCTGCCTCTGAAATCGACATTGACCCCCGGCACTGTCGGTCCCAAAGTCCTTCACCGGCATGAACGTTCTGGATTGCGACTACCTCGTGGTGGGCAGCGGCATCGGCGGGACGCTGTCCGCGCTGAAGCTGGCCGAACTCGGGCGGGTGCTGGTCCTGACGAAGAAAGAGCGCGCCGAGAGCAACACCAACTACGCGCAGGGCGGCATCGCCTGCGTGGTGGCGGCTGACGATTCGCTGGAGCAGCACGTGGCCGACACGCTGCGCGCGGGCGATGGGGCGTGCGACGAGCGCGTGGTCCGCGACATTGTTGCCCGCGGGCCGGAGCGGATTGCCGAGCTGACGCGGCTGGGCATTGAGTTTGCCCACGGGGACGGCGCGGGCAGCGCGGGGTTTGACCTGGGCCAGGAGGGCGGGCATACGCGCCGGCGCGTGCTGCACGCCGGGGATATTACCGGCCGGCACATGGAGGCGGCCCTGCTGGCGCGGGCCGTCGCGCACCCGAACATCGTCATTCGCGAACACACGATGGTGATCGACCTGATCACCACCGGATGGCTGAACACCATGACGCCGAACGTGTCCCTGCTGGGCGCGGACGATCGCCGTGAGGACAACCGCGTCGCCGGCGTGTATGCGCTGGATCGGCTGACCGGCGAGATCTTCGCGGTGCGCACCCCGTACTGCGTTCTCGCCACCGGCGGGGGCGGCAAGGTGTACCTCTACACCAGCAATCCCGACATCGCCACCGGCGATGGCGTGGCGATCGCGTGGCGGGCAGGGGTTCCGATCCGCAACATGGAGTTCATCCAGTTCCATCCCACATGCCTGTACCACCCGCAGGCCAAGTCGTTCCTCATCAGCGAGGCCGTGCGCGGCGAAGGTGCCCAGCTGGTGGACTCGGAGGGCCGCCCGTTCATGGAGCGGTACGATGAGCGCGGTTCCCTGGCCTCGCGCGATGTCGTGGCGCGCGCCATCGACAGCGAGATGAAGCGCACCGGGGCTCCGTGCGTCTACCTCGACATCCGGGACAAGTCGGTGCGCTTTCTTCGCAGCCGCTTCCCCACGATCTATGACACCTGCCGCCGGTTTGGAATCGACATGGCGAAAGACCTGGTTCCGGTCGTCCCCGCCGCTCACTACTTCTGCGGCGGCGTGGAGGCCCGGATCGACGGGACGACGGCCCTGCCCGGGCTGATGGCGGTCGGGGAGGTGTCCTGCACCGGCCTGCACGGGGCCAACCGTCTGGCCAGCAACAGCCTACTGGAAGCCGTCGTGTGCGCGCACGAAATGGCGCAAGCCATGCGGGGCCGCCGGCCGCCGGCGGACTTTCCGAAGGTGAAGATTCCCGACTGGCAAAGCGAGGCGGCGGTACCCAGCGACGAACTGGTGGTCGTCGAGCACAACTGGAACGAGGTCCGCACCTGCATGTGGGACTACGTCGGCATCGTGCGCACGGACAAGCGACTGGAGCGGGCGTCCAGGCGCATCCACAACCTGCGCAGCGAGATCCGAGAGTATTACCTGCGGTACCTGGTGACCGCCGACGTGCTGGAACTCCGCAACATCGCCACCGTCGGAGAATTGATCGTGCGCTCGGCGCGCCAGCGTCGCGAGAGTCGCGGGCTGCACTACACTCTTGACTGCCCAGGGAAGCTCGCCGGAACGCCCGTCGACACCGTCATTCACGACCCGGTCGGCGGCCACGAGAACTGACGATTCTCCTCTCTCGTCCGTCAAAGTCTCCCCGCCGCTACGCGTCTCCTTGCCCAAGAGTTCCGTTTCCGCATTTCAACGATGTCCATTATGATCTGCATATGGATACAGCGGCCGCGGTGTCTATATGTAGATATCATGGCGTGAGACGACGAGGGGTGCAGTGTCTCACGGTTGGCGGCGTGAGACGGTCGGATGGAGCATTCTGGGGGGGGTGTCAGGGCTTGTTGCGCGGCACCTGGGGTCCAAGCACTGAAATAGGCGCGGAAATGTATAGATTCGTAACAATCTTATGTTCAAGCACATGCGATCTGTCGGTGATGGCGATCCATGCGATGGGCGGGGCTCACGCTCTCCGCCATCAGAAACGACGCATACATGGCACGCGGTCTGCGTCTGTGGGTGGGCATGAACAAGCGCGCCGCATATTTCTATGCAGCGGCGGGGGTGCTGGCCGTCGTCTTGATGGGGTGTGTGGTCAAATCGGCTGTTTCCGGAGAGGGCGTGGGCGGAGGAGGTGTCATGACCGAGAAGGCGATGTTCGGGGCGGGCTGTTTCTGGGGGGTGGAGTCAACCTTTCAGGAGGTGTCCGGCGTGGTGACCACTGCGGTGGGATTCGCCGGTGGGCATGTTCCGGACCCATCGTACAAGCGGGTATGCCAGGGGGACACCGGGCACGCTGAGGTTATCCTGGTTGAGTTCGATCCGGCCAAGACCACCTACGAGAAGCTGCTGGACATCTTCTGGGAGAACCATGACCCCACTCAGGTCAATCGCCAGGGGCCGGACGTTGGAGACCAGTACCGTTCCGTTATCTTCACGTTCACGCCCGAGCAGAAACGCGCAGCCGAGGCGTCGCGGCAACGCCTGCAGGAGAAACTGGGCGCCCGCAAGAAGATCGCCACCCAGATCGAGGACGCCGGTCCGTTCTATCAGGCCGAAGAGTATCACCAGCGCTACTTCTCCAAGCGCGGTATCGCCCCCACCTGCCATACGCGATAAGCGTGGATCCCTGTTAGCTAACACTTCTGCCTTTTCTGCTGAGGATTGTTATTGATGAACGTTTATTAATTGTCTATCCTTTTCCGCCCAAAGGGTTGGTCCACCCTTCATGGGGCTGTACGTTTTTTTTAGGACCGAATGCGGCCATAGCATCGGCGGGGGAGCGGTGCGTTCTTGCAGAGCGTCCTGAAATCAAAGTGCCATGCAGCAGGGCTGCGGCTGACGCATCAACGCACGGCTATCTACGGCGACTTGGCCTCGCGATTTGACCACCCCGATGTGGAGACCCTCTTCCATGCCGCGCGCGTGAAGGTGCCTTCCTTGTCCGTGTTCGGTGTGTATCGGACGATGAACGCTTTCGAGGCAGCGGGACTTATTCGGCGGGTGGCAACGTGGGAGGGGCACGCCCGGTACGACGCGAATGTTGCCGCCCATGCGCATTTCCTTTGCGAGTCGTGCGGGCGAATCGACGACGTGGCGGTCGGAGGCATCGAGGCTCTGCGCCGGGCCGGAGCGGTGGCAACACATAGCCAGGTGCAGGACGTTGACGTAACGTTTCGCGGAACTTGTGTAGCGTGTGCCCGGGCGAGAGCAGAGCCGCAGGAGCCGTCACGAAGCGATTCTCGCCGAAGAGGTTCGCTGCGGTCTGGCGGGTGCAGCAGTCGGAAACGGTCGCAGGTTCGTGCTTGAATCGCAACTGTAAGTAAGGTGGAACCCGATGTTTCGAGTCACACTTAGAAGGGAGCATCCCATGCTGAAGCGAACCTCTGCGCCAGGTTTCGCCGTCTTGAAGTGCCGCTTACTTGCCTTGAGTGCGGTGGTCGGTTTCGGTCTGCCCGCGGCCGCCGCCAATCCGGACGGTCCGCTGCGGGTAGAGGTGATCGCGGCCTATAACCTCGTGGTCGATTCGAATGTCGAGTCGCCCTCGACCTATGCGCCCAGGGCGGCCTACCTGGGGGCGAAGATATGGAACGACGGAGGGAACACGCTAACGAACGTAGTCGCTTACATCGGCAACTACATTAATGGGGTTAGCGACACGCCGGGCACCTATCCCACAAACCGGCATTTGGCCTATCCGTCGATCGTGGGCCCGCTCACGAACGGCACGTTCGCGCTCACCCATGAAGGCGGCGACGCCGGCCTGGCTGATGCGACCCGCCCCCTCGGGCCGATTGCTCCGGGACATTACACGACGGTCTACTGGCTGATCAGCTACCCCAACGTCGACAAGTTCGGCCACGCGGTCTGGGGGCCCAGCGTCAAGCCCGACGATGACCTGTGGCTGGAATACGACGTCTGGGCGAAGGCTGTCAGCGCCGGCACGCCGCGGGAGGTCGTCCAGACGCGTCGCGTCACGATGCGCAACGAAATCTCAGCGATGGCGAACAAGATCCAGCCCAACGCGGCCAACAAAGTGCCGCAGGAATACAAGGATCTCCTGAACCTGTACGTGCCGACCTGGACTAACTCGGCGGCCGATGGAACGCCGGGCAGCCGCGTGACGGCCGAAGGCGTCTGGTACGACCTCGGTAACATCGGGTAGGGCTTCGACAACGACGGCGACCTCGTGCCCGACAAGAACGCGTGGATGCAGCCGGTCGGTGATGCAGGCGTGTTCGACTCCTCATGCTTCCGTCTGGTCCACACCTACGCGCTGGTGATCGTGAAACTCAAGACCGGTGGCGAGGACGTGCTGTACGCCGAGGACCAGCTCTACTTCCAGAACATTCCCGAGAACAACGGCGCCGTCGGCTGGGTGGGCTACGAGTTCGTGCCGCTGCGTGGCGGGTGCTCCAGCGGGCTGACCCCGTACCAGGAAGTCGCCTCCGGGTTCGACAACGAGAAATTCAACGGCGACTACGGCGCGGTCCTCGGCGGAAACCTCAGCAGCGCGTCGTCTGCCGTGGAACTCGTGAAGAGCGCCGACGGCCTAACCGTCCGTCCCGGCGGCACGCTCTGGTACTCGCTGATGTACACGCCGACGCGCGCGACCTTCGCATCCGGCGTGCCGCTGATGCTGGGAGACCCCGCGGCGGGCGTGCCGGTGGTGATCCAGGATCGGATCCCCGACGGGACGGAGTACGTGGCCAACAGCGCCGCTGTCAGCAACGATCTGCCCCTTGGCGTCGGCGGTTACACCGTGCTCTACTCGACCAACAGCGCGGTCAGTTGGCAAAGCACCCAACCCTTGCCGGCTTCGGCGGTGACCGACCTGCAGTGGTGGCTAACCGACCAGTTGGCCGGCGGCACCACCGGTACCGTCCGCTTTGCCGTGACGGTCAACGCCCCCTTCAACGAGCCCGTTCCCGAAGTGTCCAACACCGGCTGCCTCAGCTTCGGCAACAACGAGTGCGACACGAACTCCATCGTCCGCACGCCGGTCCTGGGCACCAACGTGCTGGGCGACCTGGTGTTCAAGGACAACGGCGCAGGCAGCTTCTACGGTAACGGGACGAACAACGCCGGCGAGGCCGGGATCCCCAACATGACCGTCAGCGTCTACTACGATGCCAACAGCAACGGCGTCGTCGACGCCGCCGATGTTCTGTTTGGCGTCACGAACACAGCGGCCAACGGCGGGTACCTGTTCGACGGCCTGCCCGACGGCGCGTACGTCGTCGTGGTGGACACGGCCGATCCCGACCTGCCGTTCGGCTACTCGCCCACCACACCCATCACGCACGCCATCGCGCTCGACCCCCTTCACGCCACGACCGCCCCTGTCACCAACCTCGCCGCCGATTTCGGCTTCGCGCCGGCGCTGACGCTGGATAAGTCGCTGGTCGGTTCGGGGCCGGTCTACGAGGGCCGCCAGGCCACGTTCAGGCTGGCGGTCACCAACCAGTTCTTCGGTAACGGCAGCGGCTCGGGCAGTCCCATCACGGTCTTCGCGTGGCCGCGGGCACTGGGACCCGACGACAACAAAAAGTGGACCAGTCGAGAGAACGCATACGGTGTCGAAGAGTTGGACAGTCTGTATGCGTCGACCGCGATCGCCGCCGCCGCCGACACACTGTCGGTGGCCAACTACCAGGTGGGTGTGCAGAGTGGATCGCCCACCCAGGTCGTGGTCGTGGTTCCCATCGACCTGACGTACACGGGGTACGATACGAGTAAGACCCCGGGAAAATTCACCGTGGCGGTGGAGTACAGCGGCGTGGCGGTGACGTCCCGTGTCTACAACCTGCAGTTGCTGCCAAACGGGCCTTCCCAGTTGGAGATCGACATCACCAGTCGCAGAACGTGGCAGTGGTCGGACTTCAACTCGGCAACTTTACTGAACATCAATCTGATTGCCGATAAGGGATTGGACAAGCCGACCACTAGCCTGATGAAGCTCAACTCCGCCGGTTTCCGTATTAAGTCGTCGGTCCGCTACACATCGGCCACAGTCAGCAACACGCTCTATCCCGTCCCGCTGAATGACCGCTATGATGCAGACCTGTTGCGTTTCGTCTCCGCGACGCCGCCCGTGAACACGGCGACCACCGGCGGGGTGGCGCCGCTGGAGGGCGCGTTGTACTGGGACAACATCGGGCCGATCAAGCCGGGTGGAACGGGCGTGGTCTACGTCACGTTCGACGTGCTGCAGCCGCCGGGCAACCTGTCCACGACGGTCACGAATGTGGCGATCGTCAACAGTGCGACCTTCAGCAATGGTATCCCGGCCAACGTGGCCACGGACCTGGTGTCGGTCGTTGTGCAGCCGACGGCGACCCTCGGCGACTACGTCTGGCGCGACGTTGACGCCGACGGCGCGCAGGACACCAACGAGGTCGGTATCGCCAATGTCAAGGTGGTGCTGACGCCGCCGGCCGGTTCGCCGGTCACCAACACGACCGACAGCGCCGGCCATTACCTCTTCACGGGCCTCACGGCCACAAACTACACCGTAACCGTCCTGACCACCACGTTACCCTCGGCCACCTTCACGAACACGTATGACCGCGACGGCAACAAGAACAACCAGACGTCGGTCACGATCACCAACGTGCCCGGGTTGGGGCCTCGGGACGTGCTGACGGCCGATTTTGGGTACTCGCTCCCGTCGATCATCAGCGGGATCGTGTGGCACGACCTGGACCGCGATCACGCGACGGCGCCCGAGAGCGGCGAGGACCGGTTGTCCGGGGTCACGGTGGGGCTCTACACAACCGGTGGCGCGTTCATCGCGAACACCACCACCGACGTCAACGGTTACTTTAAGTTCACGGGCTCCTACGTCGGCCAGTACGAAGTCCGCGTCACGACCAACAGCGGGGCCATGGCGAGCAGCACGTGGACACGATCCTACGACACGGACGGCACCAACTCGGCCAACAAGGTCACTACGACCAGTATCGTGGCCGGCGGGTCGGCCACCGCCGACTTCAGCTACTACAAGACTGGCGCCTACACCATCGGCGACACCGTCTACTTCGATGTGGACGGCGATGGGACGCAGGACGCCGGTGAAGAGGGCATCCCCAACGTAACCGTTTACCTTTACGAGGACGCGAACGGCAACGGCGTGGTCGACGTCGGAACGGATGCCCTGCTGGGGGGCCAATCCACATCGGCAAACGGCACGTACCTCTACACGAGTTGGCCGACAGGCAACTACATCGTGGTGGTTGACCGGACCGATCCCGACCTGCCCGCCGGCGCCGTCTGCACAGGCGACCCCGACGCCGTCAAGGACGGCCGCAGCAAGCTGACCCTGACGGCGACCAACCTGGCCCAGGACTTCGGTTTCTACCTGCCCGCTGCCGGCCGCATCGGCGATACGGTCTGGCGTGACCTGAACGGCGACGGCGTGCAATCGGGTCCGAATGAGACCGGCATGGCCTCGGTGACCGTGTGGTTGTATGCGGACCTGAGCGGCGACGGAGTCTTCACGAACCTGTACGCGACGACTACCGATGCCTCGGGAAAGTACCTGTTCACCGGCCTGCCAGACGGCGACTACCGTGTGGTGGTGAACGCGGCCGACAGCGACATTCCCGAGGACTTCTTCGGTGTGACCTACGTGCCCAGCACGCCGCCGACGCACCCGGTCACGCTCAGCGGGGGCAACACGTACCTGGCCGCCGACTTCGGGTTCTCGCCCCTGGGGGCGATTGGCGACACGATCTTCTGGGACCTCAACGGAAACGGCGATCAGGACTGGAACGAACCGGGCATCGCCAACCAGACCGTGGAGCTGTATGTCGACGCCAATGACAACGGCAAGTACGACGCAGGCACCGACACCTACGTCATGAACACGGTCACCACCCCGAACGGCTACTACCGCTTCGACGGACTGACGGGCAACGTATACGTGGTGTGGGTGAAGCCCGAGGGCGCGATCACCAACGCCACGCTCACGGCCGACCCGGACACCGACGGGCTGCCCTGCACGCATCCGGACGTCCTGGCTGACCCGGTGATCAGCAACAAGTGCGATGGAGCGTACGCGGTGTCGGTGACATGGGGCACCGCCTTCATGGGGGCAGACTTCGGCTACCAGCCCGCGGGCGTGCTGGGCGACACGGTGTGGTTCGATATCAACACCAACGGCGTGCGCGATGCGTCCGAGTACGGCATTCCCTACATCGACGTGGTGCTCTGGAGCAACGGCACGGCGATCGCGACCAACGCGACCGACGCCGACGGTTACTACTACTTCTACGACCTCGTCGACGGCACGTACAAGGTGGTGGTGGCCACGAGCGGCATCAACTGGCCGGCCGGCGCGGCGCAGGTCTACGACCCCGACGGCACGAATGACGACCAGGCCGTCGACATCGTGGTCAGCAACCTGCACGTGGTGTCGATTGGGCCCAACGCCGTGACGAACGATTTCGACGTGGACTTCGGGTACCGGTATGCGGGCTCGAACGTTCTCAGCGGCACGGTTGGCCTGGACGCCCAACCCTACGACGGCCTGCTGAACGGCACGAACCCCTCGGGCGTGGGGTCGGGCGAGGCCGCATTCTCGAACGTGACAGTCTACGCGTGGCTGTGGCGTGACGACGGCGACGGAATCCGCGAAGCGAACGAGCTGACCCTCGTCGCCAGCACGACCACGGCGATCAACGGAGACTACAGCTTCGTTGGACTGCCGTCGGGTGGAAGCAGCAACTTCTACATCATCGCAGTGTCGGCCCCGCGCGACGAGCTGGCCCTGACGACGACGAACGGATCCACGGCGGCCGACAAGGTCGTGGTGACGTCGAACGCCCTCGGCTATGTCCAGTCGGCATTACAGGTGGTGGCGATCGCCACGGTCACGACGAATATCGACTTCGCCTTCGCCCTGTCGGCGGCGTACGACTTCGGCGATTTGCCCGACACGTACAGCACCACGCTGCAAGCCTCCCCGCAGGGCGCGCGGCACCGCATTCCGGGGACGCCCGCGCTCTACCTAGGTGCCGCCATCGACGCGGAACCCAACGGCCAGCCAACGGTCACTGCGACCGGCGACGATCTCAACGGCTCCACTCCGGACGACGAAGACGGCGTGCTCCCGGTTGGCGTCTGGTCCAATGGCGCCAGCGGTGGCGTGGTGCGTGTGACGGTTGGCGCCGGCTCGGGCTGGCTGGTGGGGTGGATGGATTTTAACCAGGGCGGCACCTTCACCGGTTCCGGCGAGATGATCGTCAACCAGGCCGTCTCCAGCACCGGCGGCGTGAGTGGCGTCTACACGATCGTCTTCTCGATTCCAACCAACGGCATCTCGGCGGCCACCAACACGGTCCTGAACGCCCGCTTCCGCTTGTTCCCGTCGCAGCCGAGCATCCCCGCGATCGCCTACTCGGGGCTGTCGAACGACGGCGAGGTTGAGGACTACCAGTGGCGGTTCGCTGCCGTCGGTGACTACGTCTGGGATGATGCGAACGCCAACGGGGAGCCCGACGGCGGCGAGAGCCCCATTCCCGGCGTCACCGTGTTCGTGGACCTGAACACCAACGGGGTGCTCGATGCCGGCGAGCCGTCGACGGTGACGGCGGGCGACGGGTCCTACCACATCGGCGGATTCCAGGACGGCTTGCACCGCGTGGCGATCGACACGAACTCGCTGCCGGCGGGCAGCGTTCCGACCTATGACGTTGACGGCACGCCTGACTGGCGCGGAACCTTCACGATCAGCGGCACGACCTCCCGCAGCGACGTGGACTTCGGAATCAAACTGCCCCTTGAGACGCTGGCGGTGATTACCGACGTCCGGGCGGTCACCCGAGATGGGAAGACGTGGGTGCAGTGGCGCGCGGGAGCCGAGATCGGCACGCTGGGCTACTGGCTTGAGCGCAAAGCGGTCGACGGCTGGGTTGCGGTCAATGCGCGGATGTTGCCCGCGAAACTCATGCAGCCGCTGCCGCGAAGCTACGAGCTGACCGATGCGGCCGCGGTGGCTGGCGGCACGTACACCTACCGGCTGGTGGAGCTGGAGAGCACCGGGCGGCGCGTAGTGCACGGGCCGTACACGGTCACCGTCGACGGCGCGGGCTACGGCTTTGATGCCTGGGCGGCGGGGATCGCGTGGGGTGGGGCGGCCGCGGGGCGCGGCGACGACCCTGACGGCGACCGGCTGACCAACTTTGAGGAGTTCCTGGCGGGCACCGACCCGCTGGCGCAGAACTCGGTCCTTCGGATCACGCACATGCGCCTTCGCGACGGCCTGGTTGTCCTGAGCTGGCGCAGCGCCGACGGCCGCGTGTACGCGGTCGAGGTGGGCCGGCGTCCGAACGGCCCGTTCCTCCCGGTCGCGGGCGGTCTGCCGGCCACGCCGCCGGTCAACACCTTCGCCTGCCCGCTTGGGGCGGATGGCGAGCCGATGTACTACCGCGTGATCGTGTCCGAGCCGTAGATTGTTCACACGTTTGACTGGCACTTTGAACCTCGGGTGATGTCTGCTGACGGTGGGGCGCCGCAGGCGAGGTGGGTAGTGGGCGTCTTCTATTCCCGCCCCGGGCTTCTACGCATCGGCGACGTTCTTCGCCGGGCCGGAAAGGCTGAGTATGCTGACCTTGCAGCAGCGGGTCCGTGCATTGGTCGCGGTGTTTCTGGCCGCCTTGGTTTCTCTGGCTGTCCTTCCTCTCGATGCTCGGGCCGTCGTCTGGCCCGGGCAGGGAGGGTACACGGGAGGGGCCTACGCGCTTTGGATCTACGACGGCACGAATCTCGCAGTCACGGCGGAGAAAGACATCGTTCAGGTCGATCTGGCCCGAGATTCGACTCCCACGAACAATTTCTTCTTCTTCAAGTTCCTATTGCGCGCCCAGCGGAATTCCCAGCTCACGTCGGTCGCCCACGTTGCCTACATCGATACCAACGGCGACGGGATCTATGACTACGCGCTCTACAACACGACCCAGGGCGATTCCGAATCGGAACTGACCCGCTGGGACACGAGCAGCACCCCGCATGCCTGGAGCGACACGCCCTCGCCGCCGGCGCATGTCTACAGCGGGTATACGCGCGACGCCAGCAGCGCGGACAATTACATCGAGTTGGCCGTTCCGGCCTACGATCTCGGTAATCCGACGGTGCTCCTGCAGGCCGCTGCCGCCGGACAGGGCGCCCTGAATCTGGACGGGAACACGTCCAACGTGCCCAGGCCGTCGGACTTTGGCGACATCACCGAGCCGCGGGCCTCGGAGCCGATGGAGCACGCCAGCAACATCGTCTTCACGGCGATATCGACGGGGTCGGTCGCCCTCGCCTGGCAGAACGGCAGCGGCTCACGGCGGATCGTCGTGGCGGGAACCCGCGCGGTGTCGTGGTCGCCGTCTGACTTGGTGACATATCCGGCCAACGCGGACTTTGCCCTGGGAACGTTGGTCGGGAGCGGCTTCAAGGTTGTTTTCAACGGCAGTGGAACCAATCTGTCGGTCGTCGGGTTGACCCCGGCCACGGCATATCACTTCACGATTTTTGAATACAACGGTGTGGCGTCGGTAGAGAACTACTACACGGCGCCGACGCCGGCCTCGGCCAGCATCCAGACGCGTGCGCCTGAAGTGTTGCTTCGGATCACCGACATGCGCCTTCGCGATGGAGTGATCGTCCTGAGCTGGAGCAGCGCGGAAGGAGGTGTTTACGCGATAGAGGAGGCAAGCCGTCTGAGCGGACCCTTCCTGTCGGTGTCGGCGGGGTTGGGGGCCACACCACCGGTCAACACCTTCGCCTGCCCGCTTGGGGCGGATGGCGAGCCGTCGTACTACCGCGTGATCGTGTCCGAGCCGTAAGCCGTGTGCATGGGGTGTGAAGGCCGTAAGGCTCTGCCACAAGGTTTGTCTGGCCTCCGCTCCAAGGGCGACGTAGGATTGACCTCGCCGGAGAGGGGGTGAGGCCATGGAACCTGCGCGTTACTGGCACGAGGAGCCGGACGGGATCATCCGCTGTGATCTCTGCCCCCATCGCTGTCGGATCCCCGACGAGAGGGCCGGTTGCTGCCGGGTGCGCCGGGTCGCCGATCGCCACCTGTGGGCCTGGGGCTTCGGGCAACTGTCCTCAATCAACCTCGACCCGATTGAAAAGAAGCCGCTCTATCACTTCTACCCCGGAGCCCGGATCCTCAGCATCGGGGGGTGGGGATGCAACTTCAGCTGCCATTTCTGCCAGAACTGGAGCATCTCGCAAAAGACGATGGCCGGTGGACGGGTGGCCACGTGCGAGCACGTGGTGGAGGAGGCGCTCCGGTGCGGATCGATTGGCGTGGCCTACACGTACAACGAGCCGTGCATCAACATCGAGTACGTGATGGAGACGGCGCGTCGGGCGCGGGCTGCGGGGCTCGTAAACGTCCTCGTGACCAACGGATACATCAACCGCGAGCCCGCCATCGACCTGCTGGACGTGATCGACGCCGCGAACGTAGACCTGAAGAGCATGGACGAAGAGTTCTACCGCAAGCAGTGCGGCGGCAGCCTGGAGCCGGTGAAGGACTTCTGTCGTCTGGTGGCCGAAGCGGGCCGGCACCTGGAGATCACCAACCTCGTGATTCCGGGGCTGAACGACGCCGAGACCCAGCTGGTGTCTCTGGCTGAGTGGATCGCATCCTCGCTGGGCCACACCGTCCCGCTGCACCTGAGCGCCTATCGGCCGATGTACAAAATGCACGTGCCGCAGACGCCCACGGCCACCCTTGTCCGCGCCCACGCCCTCTGCCGGCGGTCACTCGACTACGTGTACTTGGGGAACGTGATGACGAGAGAGGGGCGCGATACGCTCTGCCCGGGGTGCGGGGCGGTGCAGATCGCCCGCATAGGCTATGGAACCCGCGTCGTCGGGCTGTCCGCCGGGGCCTGTTCGGCCTGCGGACGCCCGTTCGACGGGATACCCGGCGAGGCATAGCCCCGCTGGGCGTGCGCGCGGCGTCCGGCGCCCCCGTTACAGGTCCAATAGCCCGTCGGAACCGGGGCCCTCGTCCGGCTGCTCTTCCCTCTCGAGCCGATCGTTGAGCCCGGCATCCGCCAGCATCGCATCGGCCCACGTCCTGTAGACCATGCCGCCGAGATAGCGCGAGAGGGAGTTCTGCATCTGCGCCGCGAGAAGTTCAACGGCCGCCGGTTCGGCAGGGATGCGGTCCACGACGTAGGCGATCAGCAGCCCCTCGGCGCAGGGCGTCGGATCGGACAGTTCGCCCTTGTCCAGCGGTGCGACGGCGCCGGGCAACGCATCGGCGTACGGTGCGCCCTCCGGCAGACCGACCTGGACGGCGAACGGCGCGGATGTGGACACGTTCAGCGAGAATCCGGCGACGGCATCGCGGAACGACTTGCCCTCGAGCAGCGCTGCGGCAACCGACTGGCGCATGGACGCCACCTTCTCCCGGAACGCATTCTCGGTCGCATTGCTCACCGCCATGGGCATGACGGTTGATGCGATGGTGTCGAAGGACGGCACAAACGCCGCGTTGCGCTCGAGAAGCGACAGAACCGCCACCGTATTGCTGCCGGGCACCACGTCGCTGTACTTAAGGGACGGGTCGCTCAGATCCAGATCGAAGGCGGCTGGCGTGAAGGCCGGCACGTCAATGTCCGGCACCTTGTCCGAGGCGGAAAAGAGACCTGACGTGTACACCTGCAGTCCGGCAACCGCAGCGGCCTTGTCGAAGGGGACACCCGATGTGCCGCGGCCCGGCAACAGTTCGATGGCAAAGCGGCCAGCCTCCTCGACCGCCTTCTCCTGCGCCAGCGAACGTCGCAGGCGCTGCTCCACGTCGCCCCGCACGTCGGCCAACGGCTTTGCCGTCGTCTCGCCGTTGGTTCCGGTGACGGAGTAAAGGTCGAGATGCTCGTCGTAATACGCGGCGACATTCGTGTCCGTCAACTCGACGCGGCCGAGGTAGTTCGACACATCGAAGCGCACATACGCCACTCGGACCCTCTCGGGCACTGCGAACCGGTTGGTGTTGGCCTCGTAGAATGCGACGGCCTGTTCACGGCTGACCTCGGCTGTCGGGGCCACAGTCTTCCGGTCGAGCACGACGTAATCAACCTTGCGCTGGTCGGCCAGATCGGAGACCCGCTCACGAACCTCCATGGGGGAGCTCCAGGCGAAGCCCGAGGCCATGTCGCGCAGCTTCTCGAGGGTCAGCTCCTGGCGCAGGTAGGACTCGAACATCGGAACGGTGACCCCAACCTGCTGGCGCACGATGCTGCGATAGCGATCGGCGTTGAACTGCCCGTCAACCGCGAAATTCTTATCGCGCTGCAGGGCCGACGCGAGTTCGCCGTCCGTGGCCACGAGGCCGACCTTCTCCGCGGTCTTGAGGGCTGCCAGGCGGGTCCACACGCGCTTGCGGAAGCTCTTCTCGGCCTCGGGAGGAATGTTGATGTTGCGGCGCAGGCCCAGCTCGTAGAGCCTTGCAGCGCTGAACTCCTCGGGGGGCACCGCCTTGCCGTACAGCTCTCCGACGGAGCTCGCGGATGCGCGCGTATCCCTGCACCCGCCCGAACGGCTGAAGGTGAAGACAAAGGACACGCTGATGATGACGGCAAACACAGCCCAAAGCACCCGGCTCCGGATCATCCGATGGAATTTCGTGATAAACACTGCGCGCTTCTCCTCTCGTTAAAAAAGGTGCATCCCAAACCAGACGGTTCGGGATGCACGCACAAAAGTCGGCAGATGACCCCCGACACAGGTTATTGCTCGGCGGTTGGCGTGGCCGACGGTACCGTGGTCGTGGTCGTGGTCGTGGTCGTCGTTGTGGACTCACCGCCCTCTACGAACCGGCGGGCCACGTTTTCCACGCGCCAGGTCAGTAAGCGCCCCAAGTACTTGGCCGGGTCGGACACCGCGTCTTGCGCCGTAGCCTTGTCGGCCTCCGCGGCCGCATCGACGGCGGCCTTGGTCACGTCCTCAACGTTCAGTCCCGCAGCCTTGGCGGCCACGGTGATGGCGGCCACCACCAGTCCGGTCCGCTCCGCTCCGCCGGCTTTGACCAGCGCAGCGGCCACCGCCGTCGCGTTGGTGCCCGACGAGGCGATGCAAGCTGCCGCAAGCTTTGCGATGCGATTGCGCAGCTCGACGTCCGACCCGCCCTTCGCGATCGCGGCCTCCATGAGTTTAGCCGCCATGGCGCCCGCTTCATCGGCGGTCTTTCCAGCCATCAAATCGCCGACTTTCCGGGAAGAGTCCACGGCGCCGGCCAGATCCGGTTGCGCCGCTTCCTGCGCCCTCAACCACCCAGTCATCATCAGCGACGCGCCGACCAGCACCACGATCATCCGCCTAGCATGTTTCATCGACCCTCTCCTCCAAGGGCGATACGCTGCGCGACTCGCCCTCGTTGTTCTGCGTGTCCACTCACATCGGTTTGACGTTGTAACTCAGCGACTCGTCCAGCCCGCCCTTGGCGTTAATGAACAAGGTGGTCACCACCCATACACCTCCGACGTCGGACTGCTTGCGCCACATCTTCAACATCATGTCGGACTTCATCTCAAGGGTCTTCGGGGTTCCGTCGGCGTTCTGCACGTTCTTCAATTCGACGGGGAAGCTTCCCTTACGGTCGATCAGTCGCACAAATCCCTTGTCGGCGGAAATGCCCAGCGAAACGCGGTGATCGTGCCGGAGGGCCGGGATGGCGAACAGGGCGTTGTCGTAGAGCTTCATTTCTCCGCGGAGGGTGAGGTAGTCGGCTTCCCACAGGTCCGCCTCGGGAGCGACGGTCACGGAGTATTCGCCTCCGATGGCCGGCTCGCCGATTCCGCCCGGAGACTGCAGGGTCACGCGCTTCGTGCCCTTCTTGTCGAAATCGTCTTCGAGCTGGGCCGTGACGGAGCCCTTCTCGACCTGAACCACACGGTGCGTCTCCGCCTCTTCCGCCGTTCCCTTCTGGAGGACCACGGTGGTGTCCGCGCCGAGGATCAGGAAGTTGCGCTCGGAGATGGCCACGCGAACCTCGGCGCCAGCCCCGGTCGCGATCTTGCTGCCATAGGGATAGGCGCGGGCTCCGGATAGGGGTTGTGCGGTCGTCGCACCGGGAGGCGTTATGCTGGACGCCCCTTTGATTTCCTTCACAAACAGAAGCGGCTCAAAGGCGTAAAGCGAGCCGCACAAACCCGCCGTCGCCACCGAAAGCAACACACGTTTACCCATCATATGTGCAGTCCATGTTCAAGATGTTGCAACGCGCCAAAAATCCACCCCCACCATACGGAGGAAGCCTATATCCGAACGCTCGGACCCGTCAAGCCCCAACTCGGCTTCCGGTCGCGGCTAAACGCCTCCGCGCCAAGCGGCGACGCGGACCGGACGCGATGGTCGTGGGCGGAGGGTCGGGTTCAGTACGTCATGTGCGTTCTGTATGTCTCAAGGGCGTAGTGAAAGTCCGCCAGTTTGACGTTGGGGGAGATCGAGTGATCGGATCCGAAGACGTAGCGGGCTCCGACCCCCTTGAGGGAGGTGCAGAGCCGAATCACCTCTGCCCGGATACGTTGCCGATTCCCCGATTCCAGCACCCGCGCGTCCAGCCCCCCGATAAAGGCCAGGCGATCGCCGTGCTTCTTTGCGAACTGGACGACGTCACAGCCTGCTTTCACTTCCATGGGGTTCAGGGCGTCAAACCCGGCGCCCGCAATGAGGTAGAGCGCTTCAGTGATGCCGCCGCACGAATGCAGGACCACGGGAAGGTCATAGCCGTGAAGGAAGTCCACCATCTCCCTGTAATAGGGGAAGATCAGGGTTTCGAGGGTGGCGGGCGAGCAGAAGAGACCCTTGCTGAACCCCAGGTCCTCGTACAGCCAGATGCCGTCGGGCTTCCCGGCTTCCTCGATCAGGATCTTGTAGTGGGCCTTGAAGAAGTCCGTGTAGACACGGTTGTAGTCGTGAATCCAGCCAGGGTCGAGCAACAGGGATTCGAACATGCAGAGGTCACCCAGGCTGCAGCGCATCACTTCCCAGATGAACAGGCTTCCGTAATAAGTCCAGCGGCGCTCGGACCGCCGCTGCTGGAGCGCCTTCCTCGTGCCCTCGATGTCCAGTCGCACGCGATCGGGGGACAGCAGGTGCCTCCGGTAGTCCCGGTCCCACACCTCCCTCCGGGTCATGCGAAAGTCCACGTGTTCGGGCGTCCCGGATTTGTGCTTCCAGTTCTTCAACGCCGCGCCCGCGCCATTGCGCGTGAGAATCCAGTCGCCGGTTTCCTCCAGCACCTCGCTGTGGCCTCGCAGCGGCATGGCATCGAACCAGCCTCCGCAACAGACCATGTCAAAACCGAACACGTCCGTGGGATCCGCGGGCCGCCCCTCTTCGTTCCTGGGGTAGCCTTCTTCGGCGGTCCACTTCGTGAGCGTGTCGCCCCACGGGCAGTCGAACAGGCCCAGGCGCTCCACGGGCTTACGCCTTAGTAATCCGTCGATGATGTCGAAAGAACTCTGCACGGTAAGTCCCCGTGTGCCGCGGCGGAAGGCCCGCGTTCAGTAGGCCCCATATTCCCGGGCCGTTTCGTACATGGCAATGACGTTCTCGGTCGGCGAATTGTCCTGAAGGCAGTGGGCTGTCATCATGAGATCCTCAGTGTCAATATCCCGTGCTTGTGTAACTCGGTCTTGTAGCGCTGTGCGCTTTTGCAGGGCTCCAGGCCTCTTTCCAGGAGATCGCTCCGACAGATGCGGCGGGGGCAGTCGAATTCCAAGGCTACCGTTGTGCCCCGTCCGCCGGCCTCCTGGAGGCGGAGAATCCATCCTTCGCCGTCTTCAGCACGCTTCCACGCCGTCACCACGACATCGCCGACGACGGCAAAAGGCGGCGCGATGAGCGCCGGCGCGTTGTAGGCGTATCCGATGCGGGTCAGATCGCCGTCGGACAGGCCGCCGTAGTAAGGCATCAGCGAATATTCGAAGCGGTGCCGGCCCGCGTCGCGCTGGCCGTCGGTGTCCCAGAACTCGTAGGTGCCGGGCTCGGCCACGCAGAATTCCCATTCCGGCGAGCGGAGCAGCGACAGATCGAACCGGCCCGGCGTGTAGCGGTTGCACGGCAGGCCCTTGTTCAGAAGGGCCACGCCGCTTCGGGCGTCGACCGCTTTGCGGACCCAGTGCAGGGTCGGGAACTCCATCGAGTTCGCGTTCCACTGGCTGTAGTTCAGCTTGCCGGGGTCGTGCCGGCGGTCGATGAAGCCGAACGGCACCTCGTATGTCGCCGTGTCGCCGTCGGACCGCACCGGCACCAGCACGCGGATCCGCCGGCTGGCGGCGTCCCAGTCGATCTCGGTCACGACATCGATGCGCCGGCCGTCCTGCGATGGCCGGGCCGTCACGGTCCACCTCAAACGTTTGACCTTGGGGTCGCGGCCGCGATAAGCGCCGCGCCAGCGGATCGCCTGCTTCGCCGTCTCGACGGCGGTGTGGTGATCGCCCAGCAGTACCGCGGTCATGTCGTGTTGAATGCTGACCAGCGGCTCGATCCGCTGCCCCCAGGCGTCGCCGAAGTCGTGCTCCAGCACCAACTCCGCAATCCGCGGGCTGCGGTTCACGCGGATGGGAGCCGGGACATGGCCGAAGACGTCCCTGCCCTCGCTCAGGATCGACACAATTCCCGCACGATCGAATTTCACCTTCAGGCCGCCGAGTGTTCTGACGCCCTTTCCCGACCGGACCGGAGTGAACGTCTCGCCGGCCGGGCGGGCGGCGGTGGGTGTCGGAGCAGGCGCGTGCCGGTTGGCCACCCGGGCGGCGGCATTCAGCAGGTCGGAGAGCTCGTCGAACGCCTGGTCGATGTGGGTGCCCGTGATCGCGTCGTGGAACTGGCAGAACGTCAGGTTCCGCCAGGCCTCGGCGAAGGCCGGCGGTGGAGCCGCCGGGGTGCCCGCCCGCCAGGATGCCGTCGCCAGCTGCGCCTCGGCGGCGAGCAGTTGGTACGTCACCTCCCGGACGCGCTGCTTCATCGCGATGCGCGAGACCATGCAGCCGGGCATGGCCGGGTTGAGATCGACCGAGGGTTGGTTGTTTCGCTCGGCCAGAGCCCGCCGCATGACGGGGCCAAAGCGCTCGGCGATGTCCGTCTGGTTGGCGAAGCGGAATCGGGCCTTGCCGGCGTACTGCGTGTTGAAGTCGTCAATCAAGTCGGCGACCCGCGGGTCCGGAAGTATCTCCTCCGCCATGATGCCCAGCACGATGTAGGGCCCATCGGCGGCCGCGGCTTGCTCGAAAGCCTTGCGAAGCCCCTGTTCATCGAATCCGGGGACGAAGATCATCCCGCTCTGCCTGCACGCGCGGCAGCCTTTGCCTCTGCAGGCGGAGCAGGGCCGGTTCTTCTCGAATCCTCCGGCGCCGACGGCCGGCGCCCTGTCGAGACACGGGATCTTCGTGCCGTCGATCCCCACCCACACGTCCTCGCCCAGCGTGCGGTAGGTCAGCTTGCAGGCCACCTCGGCGCCCACGCCGCGCAGCACCTGCGGATAGTTCGGGCCGTTGCCGAAGGCGTCCTCCAGCCATGCCAGTTTCAGTGCGGGATGATCCTCGCCCACCAGGTCGCGGTAGAACGGCCAGGCAACCAGGAAATTCCTCACCAGCCCCTCGGCTGTGGACAGGACCGTATCCTGCACGACCTCGCCGGCGAGCACAACGTTCAGCCGCCCGTCGAGCGCCATCTGGCGGAGCACGTCGCGCCGGTGCGGATTCCGCTCCAGATACTTGCGCAGAACGCACGCCTGCCCTTCGCTGAATGTGTAGCCGCGGTGGGCCAACTCCAGCCAGCGTTCGAAGCAGCGTTCTTCGACCTCGGCGTAGCTCCGCACGGTCACGCCGTGCTTTCGGGCCGGCCTGTCAAAGCACCGCCGCCAAATGGGGTCGAAGTGCAGGTGCGGAACGACGAGGACTTCAGTGGCCATGCTGCGCGCCTACCATCAGTTATGCTTGGTGGAGCGAGGGGGATTCTACCCCCGGATTCCTGCTTTGCGAAGGAAGAATCTCGTACGTCTGTGCCTTCCAGGGATGGAGCAGCACCGGCGAGGCCACAGGCTTCCGTTCCGTCAGCGCCAGATTGACGGCCGCCAGGGCTCTGTCCATCGACACCGTCACGGGTTTCTCGCTCATGTCGCAGAGGCGAAGGAACAGCTTGCCGTCCTGCGGGAAGAGCGCCAGAACCGTGACGGCATCCTCGGTGGCAGGCAGGCCAACGGCCGATCCCTGAAGCGGCAGGTCTCCGCCCTGGCCCCTGAATTCGAGGACGTAGAGCGGACGGTCCCGCTCGACGGCGTGCCGATGGACCTTGCCGCGCTCCGCGATGCCGCCGTACTTGTGGTACATGCCGTACGACCAGAGCGAGTGGCCGCCGTAGGGGACGATGGAGAGGCGGTTAGTGTAGCAGTCCTTCTGGATGAATCGCAGGCAGCCCCACGAATACTTTCCGCTGTAGGCCAGCACCGGTTCCAGAGAGGACCCGACGGCGCGGTACCCCATCGTGCCGCAGTTGGTGATGGCCAGGCCGGTCCGGTCCGTCTCGACCGCCGCCCACAGGACGACCTCCAGGGTCTCGTCTCCGGCCGGCGCGGTCTGGATGATCATGGGCTGGTGGCGCACGCCGCGCGGCCCGGCGAAGCGTGTCGGCGGCGAGCCGGCCTGCACCGTGGTCCGCTCAAGCTCCGCCTGGAAGACGTAGCGCAGCTTTGCGCCGTTGTCGGCCTCGCCTCCCGGGCACGGCGCGCCCGGGACGTTCGGATCCGCGTTGCCGATGTAGGTCTCCGCGGGAATGTCCATGTGGATGTCGAGGTCGATGCGGGCGCTGTCGCCCACGAACGTGTAGGTCATTTCGTAGGCGATGGGTCCCACGCTTCCGGTCTCGACCACGCGCCAGAGCCCGGGGCCGGCGTACGTCTGGCGCACGCTGCCGCTCGAGGTTTCCATCCGGGACCCGATCATGCCCTCGAGGTAGCCGGTCCGGGCGCCTTCCTTCACGATGTGGCGCTCCTGAAGCTTGTCCCACAGCCGGACGATGCCGCCCTCGGGCGCGAACGCGACCTGATAGCGGTCGGTCTCGAGGGTCCGAGCGTCCGTCGGCTCGGGTGCCGCCGCGGCCGCTTTCCCGGGCTCGATCCGGTAGACCCGGTAGCCGAGGGCGGGAATGTCCCGGGCGATGAAGCAGGCGCCGTCCGGTCCCTGCTGCGCCTCCGTGGCGGATCCGTCCGGCGCCACTGCGCGCACCGGGCCGGGGGTTCTCAGGAAAACCGCCTCGGTGCGCGGATGACCGGTGGGGTTGAACACGAACACCGCATCGCCCTCGACCCGCGCCCGCAGCGCGAGGAACTCCGCCGCCTCCGTCGAGAGCTCGAGCGAGAGCTTGTGCGAGGGATCCGTGAAGTCCCGCGCCTCGTTGAAGAGGTCGGCGTCGTGGTGCTCGCCCATGAGCAGGTTCTTCCAGGCGTCGTCCAGTCGCGTCTGGTGGTCCGGGGTCCACGGGAGTCCGCGCTGGATCGCAGTGACAGCGAGCGCCTCGGCGGCGAGGGCGCGGCTGGCCGCGCTGCGCGTGTTGTTCCACACGCGGTTGGCGTTGAGGCCCCAGGGCCGGTCAGGGAAGAAGTCGTTCGGTCCGACCGGGAACAGCACCGGCTTGATTCCCGAACGCTCGATCATGTCGAAGTATTCCGGCGCGGTGACCCAGCGGGCGGTCTTCGCGTGCGCTTTCATGTCCCGCAGCAGTTCGGGCTTGGGGCGGGTGCCCCAGTCATCGCAACGCGAGATGAGCGGATGCTGCACACCCCGCGAGCGCATCTCGGTGTAGAACGCTTCCATGTCGGGCCAGTGCACCCTTTCTCCATAGCCCGTCATGAGCCACATGTTGGCATCGCACTGCTCCTTCCCGCTGTAGGCCGGGATTGCCGGGATGGAAGACCCGTCAGGGCCGGTCCACAGCACCCAGTCGGCATCCCGCGCCGGGCCGTCGCCGCCGTACTGCATGTGCGTGCGGAAGTAGGCGCCGCGATAGCCCATGCCCGTGAGAACCTGCGGCATCTGGGGCATGGTCTCGTGTTCGCTGTAGAGATAGAGGTCGTTGTCGAACCCGAGGTGTTCCTTGAGGGCGCGCGTGCCGTAGAACATCTGACGGATCGTGGATTCCTCCGATACGAACGTGAAGTGGGGCTGGCCGTACGAGCCTCCCGCCGGCAGCCACCGGCCCTTGAAGCGGGCCATCCATTCCCGCATCTCCTGGAGGAACGCCGGGTCGTTCTTGGCCATCCAGTCCAGTGTCCAGCCTTCGATCTGCGCGCCGGTCTTCAACTCCGGATTCTGCTCCATCAGTTCGATGGTCTTGCGCGCCTCTCCCTGAATCCTGGGACAGCCGACGGCGTGGTCGTACGTCATCAGGTACAGTGGCAAGTCCTCCAGCCGGGCGCCGGACGCGATCGGGTTCTCTGAGGTCTTCATTCTTTTCAGTTCTCCGCAGAAGGACGTGAGTCACGCATCCCGACACAACACCCGACAGCGGGGTTGACGGGTGAGCCAGGGATATCCCCGGCGAACACAGGGGGGAATCTTGTATCATCGCGGCCCTGCGCGTGCTACAGAAAACAAGCCGCCGATGGCGCCGTGCAGCCGAGAATGGTTCTCTTGCAGCGACCGCGGCCAAGATTCCCGCCCAGCAGGGGGCGGGAAATGATAAGCACGTAACTCGTGGAGTTACCGCCTGTTGTATCTGGTGGAGCGACGGGGATTCGAACCCCGGACCCCCACGTTGCGAACGTGGTGCTCTACCAACTGAGCTACCGCCCCGTCACCAGCCCTCGGGATGGCGAACGTGAATTCGCCGGCCCTCTTGGCACAACAGAGGCGCAAAAGCTAAGCCAGTTGCCCCGCAAGTTCAAGGACGAATTGCCGGGACGCACGCTCAACGCGTAACGTTCAACGCTCGGAGGAAGAGGAGAAAAGGGCTTAGCGGCTCTCTGGCGGAGACGGGGTGCCGGGCTGAACCGGCGGACCTCCATGGAGAAGGACCTGAACGCCGGCGTCGGGAATGTCGGTGCGGCCGGTGTGCACCGTCCGGAGATACAGAACCAGCGCGGCGATGACGGCGGCGGCGATGAGCGCGGAAACCAGGATGTGATGCCGGTATGCCCAGTCCAGAACCGGGTGCGTTACGGCGCGCAGCATGCGCCTTCGCCGGTCTTCGGAGAGGTGTTCTGGGAATCGAGGGGCCTCCTCGGCAGAGGTCCGCCGGATGAGGTCCAGCGTGCCCTGGATCTCGGCCGCCGCGCGCTGGCAGTCGGGGCACCTGCGCAAATGCTGGCGCACGAGGTCCGAGCGGGCGGGGCCCAGCTCGCGGGCCATGTAGTCGAATAGCACGTCCTGGATGTCGGTGCAGGGCGTGCGATGTTCCGGCGTGCTCGGAGCCGCCTCGCCGCCGTGTTCCTGGCCCCGGTCTGTAGGTAGATCTGTCATAGTGCGCGGATCCGTTTGAGTTCGTCCGCGAGCCGCCGCATGGCGTGGTGAAGTATATACCCCACGTTGCTGACCGACAGCCCCGTAATGTCGCTGATCTCCTTGTAGGACTTCTCTTCGTAGACCTTCAGGATGACCAGTTGCCGGTCGCGGAGGGGCAGCGACTGAAGGGCCGCCGCCACCTGTTCAGCCGCCTCGCTGAGATGAAACCCCTCGCCGCAGTTGGGGCCGACATGCTCGGGTTGTTCCACCGCGTGCCGCTGGTGCAATTCGCGGCGGCGAGTCTCGTTGCGGAGGTGGTCCACGGCGCAGTTGTGGGCCACGCGGTACAGCCAGGCTGAGATCTGCGGCGATGGCGACAGGGGGTCTGTCCATCGGCGGTAGAGGCGAATGAACGCGTTCTGGACCACGTCCTGGGCGAGGTCGTCGCTCGCAACCATGCGGCGCACATACCGCAACAGCGGCGCCTCGTACGTCTCGACGACGGCCGCGAAGTCCCGCAGGCGATCACCGTCGCCGGAATGAGTATTGGCGCGGTCCGTCATCCGGTCGCACTCTTAATCTCCACGCCGGCCTTCCCATCCCCGTAGGGAACCTCGCCCTCGTACACACGATCGGCGGAGTTGCTGCGGATCAGACCTACCAGCATGGAGACAATCTGCACCAGCCGCTCCTTGCCGGGTATGGCCGCCGCGTTGGCCAAGTGCTTTCTGGCAACCAGCACATCCAAGCAGGCAGCACATTCCAGGGCTGAGCCACGGGCGATGTCGAAGAACCGACATCGATCCGGGGCGGTGTATTTGCCGTTACCCTCGGCGATATTCAGGGGAATCGAAGTGGATGCCCGGTCGAGTTGGTCGCGGACGGATATGGATTTCGGTATGGTTGGCAGGACTTCATCAACCCACGCAACGAACGTGACGGCCTGCTGGTACACCTTGAGCTTCTCGTGATCGAACATAACGCTCATGCGCTCAGGCTAGAGTTGGATGGAAGGTGGAGGGGAGGATTAGGATTAAGAGTAAGAGTAAGAGTAAGATTAGGAGTGGGAGAGGGGCAACATGACGCTCTCTCTTACTCCTAATCTTACTCGTAATCTTAATCACCCACGCCCACGCCTTCCTCAATCCGCCAGCCACTTCATGTTGCGGACGAAGAACTTGCCGGTGTAGGAGTCGCGCACGACCGTGGCCACGGCCCGCTGTTCCCCCACCACCGTCTTGCCGTCGCGCCCGACGGCCTGGGATGCGATGAGGATGGTGAAGATGTTCTGGCGGAAGGAGAGCAGCTCGATGAGCCCCCGACCGACCGCCTCCTGCAGAATGTCGTTTGTCTTGTAGCCGCTTCCCATGATGCCGGTGATGCATTGCCGCATCGCCACGGCGACGGGTCCACCATTGTCCAGCGGTTCATCCGGTGCAGAGGTGGCCCCGGAATCGAACAAATCCTGCCACTGCTTACAGCCATTCAACGAGTCCGCACGCGCCTGAACCTTTGCGACCAAGTTGGTGATCCACGCATAACTGACGGGGTTGATGTTTCCCATGTAGGGGCCCCAGTCAATCGCGCCGTCCGCGTCCGTATCGGCGGGCCGGAGCCCGTTCACCAGCGTTTCGAGAGTCTTCTTCTGGCGCGTATTGATCGTGATGCGCCCGCGGCAGGAGCGGTTCACGGCGCGAACGGTCAGCATGTCAATGAGTTTGGCGCCTTCCTTCTTGTTCAGCAGGTCGATGTTCCTCCAGAAGGCCCAGTCGTAATAGAGAGCGGTGGAACTGTACGGGGCTTCATCGTCCATGTTCGTGCGGTAGATATGTCCAATTTCAGCAACGTTCCGCATGGGCTGGTTCGCAAACCAGATGGGGTATCCCTGGGACTTAGGCGTCTTGAAGAAGGTGCAGAAACTGGTGTCGTTGTAGTTGGTCAGCGTGTTGGAATACGGGGCGATGGACCCGGGTCCGCCGAACCGCCTGCCGCTAGGGTACGTGGTGGTAGGGTATCCCCCCACCGTGGGATCCCAATATCGACACTGTCCGTTCATGCGGGGGTCGTTGATCTGGTAGTCCACAGGCGCGAATTCGAACTTCTTCAGCGCGCGTTGCACGGGATTGCCGGGTTCGTCGCTCTGGCGATATCCCATCGATTCGTCAACCACATTGGTCACCGGCGACCCGCCTCCGCTGGGGGTGTCGACCTTCAGGACGCGAGCGAGGAACCATACGGCGTTGGAGGAAGAGATGGGCAGGGCAGCATTCTTTGGCGGCGGAAATGCTACGTAGGGTGAGGCCGATGTGTCGTACACGCGGAACTCCGTCGGGGTCCCGAACGTCATGCCGTCGATGTTGAACAGGTAGCGCCTCCAGGCGGAGTTCATAATGACGTTTTCCGCCGGTGCCGTTGCCGCGGTGAAGTTGTTGGAGAACACCCCAATCTGAAGCTTGAACCCATCCCCGCTGGCGACGTTCGTGGGGATGAACGGATACCAGAGTTCCACCCTGAACCTGTACTTGTACGTCGGGGCTCCGGAGACTTGATCAAAGACTATCTCGTTGATGAGCGGAACGCACTCCGTTCCCTCCGTGTGTCGGTAGGAGTAGGGGTTGCCGTTCTGCGGGATACGGTTGGGGTCCAGGTAATTCACCACGTTCCAGGCGACGTCGATCTTCTTACTGTCCGGCATCTCCGGAAGCGCCGCCCCGAGAATGTTTCCAAGGGGGGTGAGATAATTGGCCATGAACAGCGGGTCGGACAGGTAGGCGCCCGGCGTCGTCATGTTCCAGAAGCAGGCATAGTTCGTGATCGAGTTGATGTTGAACTTCGGGATCAGGACGGCGGAGGCGCTGCCGAGCTGGTTGGTGTTTTGCAGGTAGACGTCCGGGCCCGGGTCGTAGGAGGTCGGGAACAGCACCGGGGCCTCGGCCGGGTCGGCGACGGTGATGCCGTAGATTTCCTGCAGGGTTTCGTAGCGCTTGTGCCGTACCGTGCGGTTCGACACAAACGTGCTCGCGTCGGCGGTCGGGACGAAGAGATTCGAGGGGTCGATCTCGGCGGTTGTCGCGCTGTCGATACGAGGCTTGCCGCCGATGTAGCTGGCGTCGAGCAGGCCCGAGGTGTTGACGATCAGGTACGCCACGCGACCGTTGGTCTGCACGATGCCGCCGTCATTGGTGACAAGAACGTTCTTCCACTTTGGGGTGCGGGCGAACGCATTCGCGTACAGAGACGGGGGGATGGTGTTCGTGGCTTCGCCTACCATCAGGATGCAGACGTTCGTCGAAGTGTTCGTCGATGACAGCGCGTCTCGCGGGTAGGGGGCGGTAAGGCCCGGGCTGGAAAAGAGTTTCCAGTCCGGATATGTGCGGCCGACGCAGGTCCTGGTCACGTCATCCATGCCTTGCTGGAGCCCGGTGTAGATGAGCTGCTTGGAGCGGACGAGGTTCAGGTAATTGCGGGCGGCCATGCTTTCCACGCGCATGGCGATCGCGAACGCGACGGCCAGCAGCGTCAGCACGGCCAGCAGGCCGATCGTGATGATCAGGGCCACGCCCTGCCGGCCCTTTCGGCGGTTTGCCGCTATGCGGGAAATGTGCATATTATCGCTCCTTGTATCCGTCCCTGTTGGTGAAGTACACGCGCGCCACGTGGCGTACGACGCGGTCCGCGACAAAGTTGGTGTAAGACAACCCCCGCAGCTGCAGGTCGGCCGCCTGGCGCGCATCCCGGTCGTTGAGCAGCTCGATGCAGACGTCCACGTAGCCGGGAAGCCGGTTGGTGTAGGCGGGGGTGCCGCTGTAGTAATCCCGGATGAGTTGTCCGTTCGGCTTGCGGGCGAACACGGCGAAGCCGGCCACGTTCTTGGCGATGAAGCGGCTGGTGCCGGGACGGCCGACGCCGCCATCCGCCGTATTCTTGTACCAGTTCGGGTTGAAATAGCAGTGGCTTGACGCGCTGGCCGCGTCGCTGAGCGCGCTGGAGTAATACCCCCGCATCAGCTCGTAGCGCTTGCTCCCGGCCGGGTTCTCCCGGACATAGTAAAACACCTCCCGTGCCGCCCGGTTTCCGTCGCTCGAATCGTTCTCGATCGAGACGAAGCAGGTTTCGTCGTTCTCAAAGCCATAGGATGTGAGGCTGTAGCGGTCCTTCTGGGCGATGAACGTGAGCGTCTTGTCCGCCACCGCGTACTGCAGGTCGTGCGCGATCATGCTCAGCGCGGCACGGCCAGCCAGGTTGTTGTCCGACCGGTTGGTGCCCAGCGTCCAGGCGCGGTCGCTTTCGGTGAAGATGCGGCCCATGATGGTGACGATGATGACCAGGATCGTAACCGCGGCGAGCAGCTCGATGAGGGTGAACGCCGCGCGGCCGAGGGCGCGCAGCGAGATCCCTCGCTGCGCTCGGGATGACAAGCCAAGCGAATGAACGGCTGGACCTCGCTGCGCTCGGGATGACAAACCGGCCGCATGGCCTTGCTGCGCTCGGGACACGTGCAGCAGGCTCGTAGCGCCTGCTGTACAGCGGGGGCTACGAACCCGCTGGGTTCTTGCCGATGGGCGATTGCCGAATCTCATGTGCCGATCCTCCATGGGCCGGGTGGCGGCCGCCTCACAGTCCGCCGGACATCGGGTATTCCGTCGAGAACGTCAGCGCCTTATCGAGTGGTGTCACCCCGTACTGCCCTTCCCAGATGTTCATCCGCACCCGCATCTTGCGGTTGGTCCAGACGACCGTCGGCGACACCGGCGGATAAGAGACCACCATGATGACCGGGTCGACCTTGATCTTGTAGCGGAGCGAGTGGTTGACCACGCCGGTCAGTGCCGACAGTCGCAGATCGAAATTGGTGAACACTGCGGTGTGCGGCCCACCGGCGCCCCACACGCGGACGTAGTTGGTGGAGGGCGGGGACCAGGGGCCGCCGGGATAACTCACCTCGTACTGCCAGAGCGGCCCGCCGGCCACCGGCAATTGGATGCCCCCGCTGCTGAAGCCCGTCCAGAAGGTCAGCCACGCCGCAGAACCCGCTTCAATGGCCTGCTCGTTGCGCGTGCGCAGGCTGTTGAAGACGTCGTCGGCAAAAATGGCGGCGCGGGTCTCGGACACGGCCTTGGCGCTGGAGTCAAGCCCCGTGCCGATCAGCGCGAACGCGGCGAGGACACCGACGGCCACGACGACCACCGACAGCGCGACCTCGACGAGCGTGAAGCCGCCGCGAGATCCCTCGCTGCGCTCGGGATGACAGGATGGCCCAACCGGTCGCTGGGCCTCGCTGCGCCCGGAGTAGCGCTGACCGCCGCCTTTGTCATCCCGAACGCAGTGAGGGATCTCCGTATTCCGCCTGAAAGTTGTGCGTGGCGTATGCATGGCTTTACTCGCTCTTCTGAATCGTTCCGGTCAATCGAAAGACCTGGACCGTCGATGAGATGAAGTTGGCCGCGCGGCCCGCTTCGTAGAGGACGATCGTTCTCTGGTCTCCAGTCCAGTCGGCGGTTGAGGCAACGTCAATCGCGCTGCCGTCGAGTCTGAAGCCGATCGACCAGGGCCCGAACACCGGCGTGCCGTAGGCCGGGCTATTCGACAGGACAACCCCCTCGGCGAAGAAATTGGTGGTTCCCATGACGCCGTCGACGGCATTGCTCAGGTAGTAATAGCTTCGTTGGGGCGGGGATCCGGGCGCCGCGAGAGGGGCCGGCACGTTGCCGTAAACCATGTAGGTGCGCACACGGTGCGTGACGGTATGCTGGCGAGTCTGGTTGAACGCCGAGCGGAACACCAGGGTTGAGGCGCGCATTTTACTCCCGCGACCGAGGTCAACGAAGGCGAACAGGGCCATGCCCATGAGCAGCATCATGATCGCGAGGACCATGAGGATTTCGATCAGGGTGAAGCCCTGGCGGAGATCCCTCGCTGCGCTCGGGATGACACGACTGGCGATGGAGCGGCTGGGCCTCGCTGCGCTCGGGATGACACGACCGGCGAACGAGCGGCTGGGCCTCGCTGCGCTCGGGATGACACGCGGCCGCCCGCCTGTCATCCCGAACGAAGTGAGGGATCTCCTCGGTTGTGCGGTCCTCATCACGGTTTCCATGAATAGACCCTCGTTTCTTCGCTGGCGGGGTCGCTACCCCAGGACATGACGCACACGTTCTCCCGGACAACGTTGGTGTCTACGTTGTAGGTGCCCGAAGGGAGGGTGATCGAAGCGACCAGATGTGTCGTTCCGTCGCCATTCTCATCCATGGAGATCGCGAACGGGTTGCCCCAGGGATCGAGAAGGACGCCATCGGCGTCAAGTTCCATATCCTTGAGTTCAAAGAAGACCGTGTGGCGCGGGTTGTTGGTCAGTTTGCTGATCACGGTTTCCGGGGCAACAATCTGGTCGTTGAGTCCCTGGGTCTGTCCGGGCAGTTTGCCGTAGGTTCCGCGGTAGTTCTTTGCGGCTTCCACCACGGCCAGGGCCGTGGACCTTGCCTGCTTGCGCTTGGCCGCCTGGCGCACCGCGTGGGCGGCGGGCAGGAGCATGGCCGCGAGGATCGCGATGATGGCGACGACGATGAGGAGCTCCAGGAGCGTGAAACCGCGCCGCGCCGCGAGATCCCTCGCTGCGCTCGGGATGACATGACGGCCTGACCGTCCGCTGGGCCTCACGTGGCGGGGGGTGACCAGAAGACTGCGCGCGCTGCTGCTCCTGTCATCCCGAGCGTAGCGAGGGATCTCGTCATGCTCTATCATTGCCAGCTCCCGATGATGTAGTTGGGGTCGTCGGGCTCCAGGTCGGGGTTGACCGTCCAGACCACCACCGTGCGCTGGACGTTGTTCGTCAGCGGCGACTCCACCGACACGGGCGTCGATGGGGATCCGGGGATGATATTGTTGTAGTCCATGTCGAACATGGAGTAGTAGAAGCGATCCCTGCCGGCCGCGTCGTCCATCTCGGCATCCGTCAGGTCGGTGTCCGCCCAGGGCGTCACCGGCGAGCCGCTGGCGTTAAGCCGCTTGAACTCAAGGAAGCGCAGGCGGCGCGGGTTGTTCGCCGCGTCGGCTTCGCCGCGCGTCAGCAGGGCGCCCACGGCGCCCTGGATGCGCACGAAGTCCGAGGTGTAAGTCAGCATCGGCGGCCATTTCTCGTACTCGGAGTAGTACTGTCGCCACGCCGCCTCGATCTGCTTGACCTCGGTGCGGGCTGCCGCGACCTTCGCGTGTTTGCGGACCATGGCCACGGCGGGTAGCAGCAGGGCCGCCAGCATCAGCACGATCGCGATGACGATGAGCATCTCAATCAGAGTGAAGCCAGTGTGGCGTGTCGCTCGCATAGTCATTCCTGCCAGTTTCCGATGATCCATCTGTCACTGCCCTCGTCGGCGTCGTCATTGACCGTCCACACGATCACGCTCTGGTGCACTGCGCCCGTGGTCGGCATGTCCCACGCGGGTGCGCCGGTGGTGGTGGCCGGAATCGTGTTGTCGAAGTTCGCGTCGAATATGGCGTAGTAGTAATGCTTCTCCGGCGTGGCGGCGTCGTCGACCTCGGGGTTGCCCCAGGGGCTGATGGGGTTCGTGCTGGTGTTGAAGCGCTTGAAATTCATGAACCGCATCCGGCGCGGATTGTCTGCGGTGAGGGCACCCGCCGTGAGGGCCTGGGCAACGGCGCCGGAGATGCGCACCGGCGCCTCGGTGGTCACAAAGGAGGGCCAGCGCTGGTACTCGGCGTAGTAGTGCTTCCAGGCGGCGGTAATGTTCTCGATTTCGGACTTGGCGCTCACTTTGCGGGCGTATGCGCGGGCCATTCCGACGGCCGGAATCAGCATCCCTGCCAGCACCATGATGATGCTGATCACGATCAGCATCTCGATCAGCGTAAAGCCTCGTCGGTTCATCAGAACTTCCCTGCGATGATGTTGTCCGCGTCCGCCTCAGGCGGCGGCGACTCCGCCCGGTCGGTGCCCTTCGAGTAGAGTTTGTAGGACTTGCGATTGGCGGAGGGGATGTAGCGATAGGCTTGACCCCACGGGTCGAGGAAGGTGAAGCCGTCGCGGATGTAGGTCACCAGGTTGTTCGTCCAGGTGGGCCCGGGGGGAAGGGTGCCGACATCCATCTGGTAGTTGACCAGCGCCGTGCGGATCGTCTCGATGTCCGCCTTGGTCTTGGCCTCCAGGTTGGCCCGGTGCGCGTAGGCCACCACGCCCAGAATCATGGCCATCAGGATGCCAATGATGAGGATCACGGCCAGCAATTCAATGAGCGTGAAGCCCGACGCTGACCGATTCACGCCCCGCACTGAACCTCGCGCTGCCATGCCACACCCCTTCCTTGACGCCCCCACTATAGGATAGGCCGGCGAGCGGAGTCAACGCGGCCACCGTAAAGATTCAGTAAAGGGTGAGATTCCTCACTGCGCTCGGGATGACACGTTCCCGAATGGGGCTTCGCGACGACCATGAGATCCCTCACTGCGTTCGGGATGACCAAATCGCCCTTTGGCCGCTCGATCCAGCCGTGTCATCCCGAACGCAGTGAGGGATCTCCCTTGTTCCAGCCCTCGGCCTTGTGCCACCCCTGGGCTGGCGCCGGGCCCAAGCCAAGGATGGTTTCGCCCAGGTCCGCCCACGCCGGGTTGTCCCGCTCGATCAAGGCCACCTTCTTCTCCCTCCGCCAGCCCTTCAGTTGCTTCTCCCGCGCGATGGCGTCCCGGATGTCATTAAAACGCCCGAAATACACAAGCCGGCTCAGGTTGTATCGGCAGGTAAATCCGTCGACTTCGGCCGCACGGTGCTGGGAGACGCGCCGCACAAGGCTGTTGGTCACCCCGACATACAGCGTCGAATGACCTTTGTTGGTCATGATGTAGACGTAGTACTCGGACATGCGACCCCCTTGCGTCCCTGTCGCGGAGATCCCTCGCTACGCTCGGGATGACACGCTGCTTGGTCTATGGCGGCGCCCTCTTCCAGATCCCTCGCTGCGCTCGGGATGACCCTTGCGCCTGTCGCCGTCCGGGGGCCGTTCACGGCCGCCGTCATCCCGAGCGCAGCGAGGGATCTCTACTTGCCGGCCGTCGTCTTCCGGAACACGTACAGCAGGTTCGGTTCGCAGACCACGTACAGGTTGCCCGCCTCGTCCAGCGCGACGCCTTCGGGCTGTTTCAGGTCTGCCTTCAGGCCGGCGTGGCCTGCGCTGAGTTCCAGGCGGGCCACTTCCCTGCCGTCCGGCGTGCACTCGACGAGGCAGTGCGACTCGTCTGAAAGCACCAGCAGATGCCCTTTTGGCGCGTCGTAGAACACCGCCGACACGTCGCTTATGCCCATCGCGCGGGCCTCCAGATCCCACGGGTGGGTGATGACCGCCGCCTGCCGGCCATCCCACCGCACCTCGTACGCCCGCCGCGGGTCCTTCTCCTTGACGATGAAGTACCGGCCGCCGGTCGTGTCAAACGCCACTCCCTCCAGGCCCACGTTCTTGAAGTCGACCGGCTCGATCAGGGCGCGCGGGCAGTCCTCGTACCGGACCGTCCCGCCCACCTCGGGCATGTCGACCAGGACCAGGTTGCGCCGCCGTTCCTCGACCACGGCGAACCGCCGCCCGCCGAGCCAGGCCAGGTCCTCGGTGTCGTTGAAGCCCGCCAGCGTGATTATCCCCTGGTAGACGCCGTTGGTGTCGGTCACGGCGACGGTGCAGTCGCCGTTGAGGATCACGTAGAGCTGCCGGGTGTCGGGCCGGTAGGCCACCCCCGATGCGTCGGCCGTCACGTTGGAGATGGCCACGGGCCCCAGGGCCAGCTGGTAGCCGGCCAGTCGCGGCGGCTCCGCGGCGGGCGAGCCGGCGGCGCAAAGAACCATCGAAAGCAGAACGGCGGCAGTCAACCTGTGCATGGACGAACCCCTTTCAAGGATGCGAGGCCCTCTGGATACCGGAGGGTAGGGGCGATTGTCAACCGTCAATCGGCCATCGACAATCGCCCGCCGCCTCTCTTACTCTCCCCGCCCATGTCCGCCAAACCCGGAACGTTCGAACTGCTGGCCATCGACGGCGGCGCACGCCGCGGGCGCCTGTGGACCGCCCACGGCGCGATCGAGACCCCCGTCTTCATGCCCGTCGGCACGCAGGGCACGGTCAAGGCGATGTCGCCCGCCGAGCTTGAAGACCTGCAGGTTCAGATCGTGCTCGGCAACACCTACCACCTGGCCATCCGCCCCGGCGTGGAGGTGATCGAGGCCTGCGGCGGGCTGCACCGGTTCATGGGCTGGCGCCGGCCGATCCTCACGGACAGCGGCGGCTACCAGGTGTTCAGCCTGCCCAAGCTGCGGCGCATCCGACCCAACGGCGTCGAGTTCAGCTCCCACATCGACGGCTCGCCGCTGTTCCTGGGCCCCGCCGAGGCGATGTCCATCCAGCGCCGCCTGGGGTCCGATATCGTCATGGCCTTTGACGAGTGCGCCCCCTATCCCTGCGAGCGGCTTTACGCTTGTCAAGCCGTGGAGCGAACCCTACAGTGGGCGGCCTTGTGTCGGGAGCAAACCCTCGGCGAAGGGCAGCTCTTATTTGGAATTACGCAGGGGGGTGAGCATGCCGACCTGCGGGCGAAGTGCACGCGCGAGCTGGTGGCGATCGGCTTTGACGGGTATGCCGTCGGAGGCGTGAGCGTCGGGGAGCCGGAGCCGGTTCTGATCAAGGGCGTTGAGGACGGTGTGGCCGACATGCCGGCCGGGCGCCCGCGGTACCTGATGGGCGTGGGGTACATGTCCCAGGTGCTGGCGGCTGTGGCACGCGGCGTCGACATGTTCGACTGCGTGATGCCCACGCGGATGGCTCGGAACGGGACGGCGTTCACGCAGCAGGGCCGCTACCCGGTGAAGGCCGGCGCGTACCGCGTGGACACGCGGCCCGTGGAGGAGGGGTGCGGATGCTATGCCTGCCGGAATTTTACGCGGGCCTACATCCGGCATCTGCTGAACGTCGATGAGATCCTCGGCGTGCGGCTGCTGACGGTGCACAACCTGCACCGCTATATGGAGTTTATGGCTGAAGTGCGGAGCGCGATCGAGGGCGGCGGGTTCGCCGACCTGTGCGCGAAGCACGCAACGTTGAAGGGAGAGACGCGATGTCCGGTGAATTCCTGACAGTGGCCATGGCCGGTGGACCGGCGGCGCAGGGCGGCGGCGGGAGCAGCCTCGGCATGATGCTGCCGATGCTGATCATCTTCGCCATCATGTATTTCATGCTCATCCGTCCGCAGCAGCGCAAGGAGAAGGAGCGCCAGAAGATGATCACGGCCGTCAAGAGCGGCGACCGCGTGCTCTTTGGCGGCGGCATCCTGGGGACGATCGCGAACGTCAAGGAGACCACGTTCGTGGTCAAGATCGCGGACAGTGTGAAGGTGGAAGTGCTGCGCGCCAGCGTGCAGCGGGTGCTCGACAAGGGCGAAAAGGCTGACGGCGAAGCCAACGTGGAATAAGACGGTGGATGCGTTCATGCCCCGCGGGAGCAGGGGCGGGACGCTCAGAGGACAAGCCATGGACAGGAATACGCTGATCAAGTGGTTGCTTACGGCAGGTCTGCTGGCGGGGTCGCTGGCACTGGTGACGCCGCCGAGTGAGAAGATCCGGCTGGGGCTGGACCTGAAGGGCGGCACGAGCTTCGTCGTCAAGATCGACGACGAGGGCGTTCGCCGCGACATCCTTGCCCAGCGGCCCGAGGCCACCGAGGAAGAGGTGACCGCGGCCGCCGCGGAGGCGCTGAAGGGGGCGCAGGAGCGCGCCCTGGAGGTGCTCCGCAACCGCATCGACAACCTCGGCATTGCCGAGCCGGTGATCTACCCGTCGTCGGATAACCGCATCACCATCCAGCTGCCCGGCGTGGACGAGAAGAAGCGCAAGGAGGCCGAGGACAGCATCCACCGGGTGGCCTTCCTCGAGTTCCGCATGGTCCACGAGAACAACGACGCCCTGACCTCGGCCCTGTTCGAGAAAGGGCTCGTGCCGGAAGGCTACCGCATCGAGCAGGTCGGCGGTCAGTCGGTTTACGTCGAGGACAAGGCGTTCCCCGACAGCCAGCGCGATGAAGTGTGGAAGGCCAAGGTCGGCCGCTTCCACACGCCGGACGCCAACTACGAACTGCTGGTTGAGAAGCAGCAGCGCGAAGGGCGCACCGCGTACCTCCCGCGCTTCGTCAAGCGCCGCCACGAGCTGTCGGGCGAATACCTGAAGAACGCGAAGGTGGATTACCAGCAGATGGGCCAGCCGGTTGTCCTGCTGGAGTTCGACGCCAAGGGCGCCAAGATGTTCTACCGCGTGACCTCGGCCTACGCCCCCGGCGGCAGCAGCAACACGGACCCGAACCGCTCCCGTCAGCTGGCCATCGTGCTGGACGGCACGCTCTACTCGGCGCCGGCCATTCGCGAGGCGATCGCCGGCGGCAAGGCCGAGATCAGCGGAAGCTTCACCGTTCCCGAAGCCACGCTGCTGAGCAACATCCTGCGCGCCGGCTCGCTGCCCGCGCCGGTGAAGGTGATCGAGCGGCGCGTCGTCGACCCGACCCTGGGCGCCGACTCGATCAAGAGCGGCATCAGCGCCGGCCTCTACGGCTGCGGCGCGATCGTGGTGCTCATGGCCGGCTACTATCTTCTGCCCGGCCTGCTGGCCAGTCTGGCGCTCCTGCTCAACGTGCTGTTACTCCCGATCGGCATGATCGCCGTGGCCGGCATCCTGGACGTGTTCTCCGGCGGGGGCGGCGCCGCGTCGGGCATCGCCCTGCCGGTGCTCACGCTGCCGGGCATCGCGGGCATCGCGCTCAGCATCGGCATGGCCGTGGACGCCAACGTGCTGATCTTCGAGCGCATCCGCGAGGAGTTGCGCGCGGGCAAGACCTTCGGAGGGGCGATCCAGGCGGGCTACCAGCGCGCCTTCACCGCGATCTTCGACTCCAACGTGACGACGATCATCACCGCGGCCATTCTCTTCGTTCTCGGCTCCGGGCCCGTGCGCGGGTACGCCGTGACCCTGGCCGCCGGCCTGCTGGTCAGCATGTTCACGGCCGTGGTGGTGACTCGCCTGTGCTTCGACGCGATCGGCAAGAAGTCCACGGACCTGAAGCTCCTGCGGATGATGCAGCTCTTCAGCGAGTCGAAGATCGACTTCATGAAGTGGTGGAAGCCCGCGCTGACGGTCTCCCTGGTGATCATCATCGGGGCGTGGGCCGTCATGACAACGCGCGGCATGCAGAACGTTCGCAAGGTGTTCGGTGTGGACTTTACCGGCGGATCGGCCGTGAGCATGGGCTTCGAACAGCGCGTTGAGGTGGATGCCATGCGCGCCGCCCTGAGTGAAGCCGGCGTCAATGACGCCATGATCCAGTACCAGGGTGTCAAGGGAGGCGGGGATGAGGGGCTTCAGCTCAAGGTCGGCAGCGCCGAAGACGGCGCCCTGGCGGCCAAGACGCTGGCCGAGAAATTTCCCCAGGCCGGGTTCAAGGTTCTGCAGGAGGACGACGTGGGGCCCCAAGTGGGCGGCGAGCTGAAGCGCAAGGCCATGTGGGCGATGCTCTGGTCGCTGGTGGCGATGGTGATCTACATCTCCTGGCGGTTCGAATTCGGCTTTGCGCTCGGCGCCGTGGTCGCTCTGTTCCACGACGTGCTGATCACGGCCGGCATCATCCACCTGATGGGCTTCCAGATCAGCCTGACCGTTGTGGCGGCCCTGATGACCATCGTCGGTTACTCGGTCAACGACACGATCGTGATCTTTGACCGCATCCGCGAGGACCTGCGCCTGATCCGCAACAAGAGCTTCCTCGACATCTGCAACCTGAGCATGAACCAGACGCTCTCGCGCACGATCCTGACGAACTTCCTGACGTTCGTGTCGGTGCTGTGCCTGGTGGCGTTCGGCGGGAGCACGCTGAGGGACTTCTCGGTGACGATGTTCATCGGCATGATCGCGGGCACGTACTCGACGATGTATATCGCCACGCCCGTCGTCCTGCTCTGGTACCGCTTCAAGACGCCGGACCTGGGGTCGAAGAGCGCCGGCTGAGGCGGACGGCGACAAACCGGAGCGCCCGCGCTCCGATGCGGGGGCAAGCATGCCGCTGGGGCTGCAGCCTGGGTGGCGCACCGTGGCGGCCGATGCCGCGCAGTCCGAGACGCTGGCGCGGGCTCTTGGCGTGCCGCGCCCTCTGGCGTCCGTTCTGGTGGCCCGCGGCTTCGGCGTTGAGTCTGCCGCCCGCGACTTTCTTTCGCCCCGCCTGAGCCGCCTGACGGACCCGTTCCTGATCGCCGGCATGGAGCCGGCCGCCGAGCGCCTCGCGCGGGCCGTGCGGGAGCGCGAGCCGGTCACCGTGTTCGGCGACTACGACGTGGACGGCGTGACCGGAACGGCCCTGCTGGTGGGCGTCCTGTCGCGCCTCGGCGTGCCGGTGACCCCCTTCCTGCCCGAGCGCGCCCTCGAGGGCTACGGGTTCACCCCGGCTGCGCTGAGCCGTTGCCTGGCCGTGCGGCGCGCGTCGCTGCTGGTGACGGTCGACTGCGGCATGAACGCCGTGGAGACCGCTGCCGCGGCCCGCGCCCTCGGCGTCGACGTGATCGTGACCGACCACCATGAGCCGGAGCCGTCCTCCGAGGGCGCGGCGTTCGTCCGGGTCAACCCCAAGCTCGGCTGCCCGACCGGATGCGAGGCCCTGTCCGGCGTGGGGGTGGCGTTCAAGCTGTGTCACGCCCTGCTCAAGCGCCTGCGGGCCGATCCCTCCGGCCCGGTGCGCGAGGCGCTGGAAGCGATCGACCTGCGCGAGGTGCTGGGCCTAGTGGCCCTCGGCACGGTGTGCGATATCGTGCCGCTGACCGGCGAGAACCGCACGCTCGTGCGGCACGGGCTGGACCGGATCAACGCGGGCGGCCATCCGGGCGTGGCGGCGCTGTGCCGTACGGCCGGCATCGGCGGGCGCGTGTTCGGCTACCACCTGGGGTTCCAGCTGGGCCCGCGCCTGAATGCGGCCGGCCGCCTCGGCAGCGCCGACCCGGCGCTGGAACTGCTGCTCACCTCCGACGCGGCCCGCGCGACCGAACTGTCGGAGGACCTCGACGCGGCCAACCGCGAGCGCCAGCAGATCGAACATGCCATCTTGGAGGAAGCGCTGTCCGAGACGGAGCGCGCCTTCGCGGAGGATCCGCCGTTCGGCCTGGTGGTCGGGCGGGAAGGGTGGGACGTCGGCGTGGTCGGCATCGTGGCGGCGCGCCTGTGCCGCCGCTATCACCGGCCGGCGGTCGTCGTGGCGTTCGGCCCGGATGGCACCGGGCGCGGGTCGTGCCGCAGCATTCCGGGCGTGGACATCGTATCGCTGCTGGGCGAGTGCGCGGAACACCTGGCGAGCTATGGCGGCCACAAGATGGCGGCGGGGGTGTCTCTTCCGCGCCAGGCGTTCGACCGCTTTCGCGACGCGTTCGCCGCGGCGTGCCGGCAGCGCCTGGGGCAGGCCGACCTGCGCCCGGTGCAGGACGTGGACGCGTGGCTGAGCCACCTTGGCGAGGCTGACGAGCGGCTGATGGCCGGGGTGGAGCAGCTGGAGCCGGTCGGAGCCGGCAACCCATCGCCGGTGTGGGGCGTGAGGGGCGTTCGGCCCGTCGGCCCCGTGCGCCGGGTCGGGCGCGACGGGGCGCACGTGAAGCTGGTGCTTGCCGGAGGGGCGACGCAGATGGACGGCATCGCCTTCAACGCCGGGTCGAAGGAGCTTCCCGAGGGCCCGCTGGACGTGCTGTTTGAGCTGGATCGCAATGACTTCAACGGGCGTCGAGCCCTGCAGCTGCGCGTGAAGGACTGGCGCCCCTCCGCCGGCTGACGGCCTTGATGCGCGCAAGCGCAAGGGCTCGGGGCGCGACGAGGTCTACGGGCCCGTTCAGAATGAATGGCCGGCGGCATCCGCTCACCCAACGGCCTTGCGCACGTCAGCCATGTCCTGCCTCTGTAATCGTTCTCGTCGTCGTCCCCGTCCTCGAATCATGTGTATCGAGGAAGAGGACGAAGCCGCCGGCGGCAACGCCAACGGCTTCGCTAAGGATTCGGCGTCTTTTAGGGTGCCGTCTTTTCTGCTTGAAAGGCTCAGCCCTGCGCGTCTACTATGCGCGCTCATTTCGATGCGGGGGCGTGGCGCAATTGGTTAGCGCACCGGACTGTCGATCCGGAAGTTGCGGGTTCGAACCCCGTCGCTCCCGCCATTTCTTTCTTGAAGCAGTTAACCTCGCTGATGCGCAGGACCACCCTCGTGCAGTTGCAGCGTGTGCCCGCGCCGGACGTGCGAGCAGGGCAGCGCGGCGCCGCGCGATAGGAGAGCCGTCGATGCCTGGAAGGGTGAGGCGATGCTACGACCGAGTGCGGGTTCGTCTGTCGCGAGGCATGCTATGGACCGCGACGGTAGGGTTGGGGGTGTGCGTCGGGGCGGGTGGGTACACCTTCTTCTACGCGAAGGGACTGTCGTACATCTCAAATGACCCCGAGGTCTGCGCCAACTGCCATGTGATGCAGTCGTACTATGACGGGTGGGTCAAGTCCAGTCATCACACCGTCGCGGTCTGCAACGACTGCCACACGCCTCATCACTTCATCGGCAAGTACATGACCAAGGCGGAAAACGGCCTGCATCATTCCACGGCGTTCACGCTGCAGAACTATCCGGATTCGATCCGCATACGTCCAAAGAATGCCAGGATCGTCGGGCGGAATTGCGTTCGCTGCCACGAAGACATGGTGTCAGGCATCCTTGGCCACGGCGGTCGGGAAGGCGAAGATCCGGACTGCGTGCGATGCCACGCGGGCGTTGGGCATGAACTTGAGTAGTCGTCCGTGCGAGCAGGAAGGAGAACCGTCATGAAGGTCTCGGTGTCGGGTCGGAAGACCGGTGTTGTCGCCCTCTATATCGTGGCATTCCTGTTGATAGCGTCCGTTGCTGCCGCAGTGATGCTCCTGCTGCAGAACATCGCCCTGCGCAAGTATGAGGCGAAGAATCCCTACGTCCGCCTGGCGGAGGTGACGGAGGATGATACCGACCCGGCCCAGTGGGGGCTGAACTGGCCGAAGGAGTACGATGCCTACAAGCGTACGACACAGTCGACCCACACGCGGTTCGGCGGGCACGGGGGCAGTGAGGCGATGCCGCCGGAAAAGATCGACCGTGACCCGTGGCTGAAGAGAATGTTCCTTGGGTACGCCTTCTCCATCGACTACCGCGACCGGCGCGGCCACGCCTACATGCTTCAGGATCAGGCAGCCACCGGGCGGCTCACGAAACCCCAATCCGGGTCCTGTCTGCACTGCCACGCCTCCATCATGCCACTGTATCGCGACCTGGGCAAAGGGGACGTGATGAAGGGGTTGGAGATGACCCAGACGATGAGCTATCAGGAGACGAGCGCGAAGCTGCACGAAATGGGGCACGCGCATCCTGTGTCGTGCGTGGATTGCCACGACCCGAAGAGCATGCGGCTACGCGTCACCCGCCCGGGCTTCATCAAGGGGATTCAAGTGCTTGCGGCGTCAACGTCCGACGTTCCGCATTTGCCCTCGGTGGAGCTGTGGAGGCAAGGACCTCGCAAGGAACCCTATGACCCTAACCAGGACTCCACCCGGAACGAAATGCGCTCCTTTGTCTGCGGCCAGTGCCACGTGGAGTACTATTGCGGCGCCAAGATGCCCCTCACGTTCCCCTGGGGGCAGGGGTTGACCGTTGAGCAGGTGGAGTCCTTCTGGGATGGAACCCGGTTCGAAGACGGGCATCGCTTCTATGATTTCAAGCACGCGGAAAGCGGTGCGGAAATCCTGAAGGCCCAGCATCCGGAGTTCGAGATGTGGAGCCAGGGCGTTCACGCCCGCAGCGGGGTCTCTTGCGCCGATTGTCACATGCCGTACATGCGGGACGGGGCCGCGAAGATTGCTGATCACTGGGTCCGCAGTCCTCTGTTGAATGTCAACCGCGCCTGCCAGCCCTGCCACAAGTTCCCAGAGGATGAAATCAAGGCGAGGGTCGACATCATACAGGGGCGGAACCATAAGCTCATGCAGCGGGCCGCTGCCGCCCTGATGGCCGAGATTGACGCCATTCAGGCGGCCAAAGCAGCCGGCATCTCCGAGGATCAGTTGAAGGCGTCTCTGGACATGCAGCGGAAGGCCCAGTGGCGACTGGATTTTGTTGCGGCGGAGAACTCGATGGGATTCCATGCCCCTCAGGAGGCCGCGCGCATCCTCGGCGAGGCCATCGATTACGCGAGACAGGGCGAAGTGATGGCGTCGAAGGCCGCCCAGACCAGCCCGTGACGCGGCCGCCACCTCGCAAGAGGGGCGCTGGCGTCGCGGTCATCAGATCGCGTGCATGAGCAGGCCCGAGCGGAGCTTCGGTTCGAACCACGTGCTCTTCGGGGGCATGATGCCGCCGGCGTCGGCGATGGCCATCATCTGGTCCACGGTCACGGGGTGCATCGAGAAGGCCACGGCCATGGCGCCGCCGTCCACGTGGCGGACGAGTTCGCCCGTCCCGCGGATGCCGCCGACGAAGTCGATGCGCTTGGACGTCCGCGGATCGTCAATGCCGAGGAGCGGCGCCAGCACGCGGTCCTGGAGCACGCTGACGTCGAGCGAGGCCATGGGGTCGGATCCCGGGGGGAGATCCCAGGCCAGCCCGTACCAGCGTCCGGCCAGGTACATGCTGCAGGTGCGGGGGCGGTTGGGCGACGGGGCTGGGTCCGGAGTCACGCGGAAGATCCGCGCCACTTCGGCGAGGAACGCTTCCGGCGTGCGCCCGTTGAGGTCCTTTACGCAGCGGTTGTAGGGCATGATCCTCAGCTGGCTGGATGGAAAGAGCACCGTCAGGAACCACTGCGACGAGGCGTCGGGGATTTGCGTTGATGCGCGGGCCGCCAGCTCCCGCGCGGCGCGGACCGCTGCGGCGCAGCGGTGGTGGCCGTCGGCGATGTAGGCGGTGGGGATGTCGTGGAAGGCGGTGACAAACGCCGCCGGGTCGGGCACGCGCCAGATGGTGTGCGTGACCCCGTCGGGGGAACTCACCTCCATCATTGGCGCCGCCTTCTCGGTTTCGGCGGTGAGCTGGTCCACCCGCGTGTTGTCGCGATGCGTCAGCAGTGCGGGGCCGACCTGGGCGCGCAGCGCGAGAATGTGGCGCGTGCGGTCCTCCTCCTTGTCCGCGCGCGTCTTCTCGTGAACCCGGACCACGCCGGTCGCGTAGTCGCGGACGTGGCAGCAGGCGACGACGCCGTGCTGCACGTGATCGCCCATCCGCTGCCGGTAGACGTAGATGCGCTCGCCGGAGTCGCGCTCGATCACCCCGGCATCGAGAAAGCGACGGAAGGTGGCGGCGGCGTGGGCGTAGGCCTCATCGGCGTGGGGGTCGGCCCCGTCCGGCATATCGATCTCAGGCCGGGAGACGTGGAGCAGGCTCCAGGGCTCGCCCTGCGCCAGTTGCCGCGCTTCGGCGGTATTCACGGTGTCGTAGGGGGGGGCGGCCACGCGCTGGGCGAGGTCGGGGCGCGGGTGCAAGGCGGTGAACGGACTGATGCGCAAGGCTGACTCCTCCAGTTGAGGAGGCGATTCAAGCCGAAGCCCGCACGGCCTGTCAATCGCCGAAAGGGCCGCAACGTTTGGATTGTTCCGGCGGCGGAATTCCGGTATCGATAGGTTGGCGGCCGCGAGCGATGGTTTTATCTCTTCAGCGTCTGTCCGCAGAAGGGCGGTGACGGTAGAATGATAGCGATTCCCCTCCTGGTTCAGGCGTTGATGAACCGCGGCGTGCGGGTGCACGCCCCCACCTCGGTTCACATTGACCCCGGCGTCGACGTCTCGCGCATCGAGCAGGGGGTGGCGATTCACGCCGGCTGCCGGCTCTTCGGGGCGCAGCTGTCCATCGGCCCGGGGTGCGAGATCGGCCGCGAGGCGCCGGCGACGCTCACGGACTGCCGCCTGGGTTCCCGTGTGGTCTTTGCAGGCGGGTGCGCGACGGATGCCGTGTTTCTCGACGGCGTCTCGGTGGGGTCGGGGGCGCACGTGCGCGCCGGCACGTTGCTGGAGGAGCAGTCCATCGCCGCCCACACGGTGGGGCTGAAGCAGACGGTGCTGATGCCGTTCGTCACGCTGGGCAGCCTGATCAACTTCTGCGATTGCCTGATGGCCGGCGGCACCGACCGCGGCAACCACTCCGAGGTCGGCTCGTCCTATGTCCACTTCAACTTCACGCCGCACCATGACAAGGCCACCCCGTCGCTGATCGGCGACGTGCCGCGCGGGGTCATGCTCGACCAGCCCCCGATCTTCCTCGGCGGCCAGGGCGGGCTGGTGGGGCCCTGCCGGGTTGAATACGGCACGGTCATCGCGGCCGGGACGGTTTACCGGCACGACGTCGCGGAGAAGGGGTCGCTGGTGTTCGGGCAGTTCTCCCGGCCGGCCGGCCAGGCCGGCTACGTGGCCGGCCTGTACGGCGACATCCGCCGCCAGGTGACGAACAACCTGATCTACATCGGCAACCTGGCGGCGCTGACGGCGTGGTACCGGCACGCCCGCGAGCCGTTCCTCTCTCGCACCCCTTCCGGCGCGCGCTGCCTCGGAGGCGCCTTGGCGGGGCTGGAGGCGATGGTGAACGAGCGCCTGGCCCGCATGCGCGAACTGGCCGGGAAGATGCCGGCCTCGATCGATCTTGCGCGCCATCGCAATGCCGCGGCGCTCAACGACCGCGCGCACCGCGATCAGGCCTGTCTGGCCGATCGGTGGGCGAAGGCCGAGGCGCGCCTGCGCGTTGCGGCGGCCGCGGGTGTCGCCGAGGCGGATCGCGACACCGTCCTCGCCGGGCTGAAACGGGCGGGCGACAAGGGCGACTACGTCGCCGCGGTGAAGGCGCTCTCATCCGAATCGCGGGCCGCAGGCACGCGGTGGCTGCAGGCGATCGTCGACGCCGTGGTCGCCGCCGCGCAGGTGCTGGACGCCAAGGACTGAGGCCCTGAGGGTGGGGCGGCGGCGCGTCCACCCCGGGTGAACACCGGGCAACGAACCAACAAACGCAGGAGGCTCCATCGTGGGCGATCTCTTCGGTACGGACGGCGTGCGGGGCGTGGCAAATGTGCACCCGATGACCGCCGAAACGGCGATGGCCATCGGGCGTGCCGCGGCCCGGGTCTGCCGCCGCGGCGAGCACCGGCATCGCATCGTCATCGGCAAGGATACCCGCCTGAGCGGCTACATGATCGAGACCGCGCTGACCTCGGGCATCTGTTCCATGGGCGTGGATGTCCTGCTGGTCGGCCCGGTGCCGACGCCGGGCATCGCGTTCATCACGCGCAGCATGCGGGCCGATGCGGGCATCGTCATCTCGGCCTCGCACAACCCGTACCAGGACAACGGCATCAAGATCTTCTCCCGCGAGGGATTCAAGATCTCCGACGAGCAGGAGCAGCGCATCGAGAGCCTCGTCCTCACCGGCGAAGCCACCCGGCTCAGCGCCGCGCCGGAGGACATCGGCAAGGCCCAGCGCATCGACGACGCCATCGGCCGCTACATCGAGTTCTGCAAGCAGACCTTCCCCAACGAGCTGACCCTGGACGGGCTGAAGCTGGTCGTGGACTGCGCCAACGGCGCCACGTACCGGGTGGCGCCGATCATCTTCTCCGAGCTCGGAGCGGAGGTCATCGCCATCCACAACCATCCCGATGGGCGCAACATCAACGCGGGCTGCGGCTCGCAGCACACCGCGGACCTCGCCGCCGCGGTGCGCGAGGCCGGGGCTCACGCCGGGCTGGCCTTCGACGGCGACGGGGACCGGCTCATCGCCGTGGATGAAGCCGGCGTCGAGCTGACCGGCGACCACCTCATTGCGATTGCGGCCCGCGACATGCAGGCGCGCGGCGTGCTGCGCGGCGGCCGGGTGGTGGTGACGCCGATGAGCAACCTGGGCTTGCGGCTGGCGCTGGACGCCATGGGGGTGAGCCATGAGGATGCCCCGGTCGGCGACCGCAACGTGCTGGAACTCATGCGCGCCCGCGGCGCCGTGCTGGGGGGCGAGCAGTCGGGCCACGTGATCTACCTGGACCGCCACACGACCGGGGACGGGATCGTCTCCGCGCTGCAGCTGCTCGCGGTCATGTGCCGGTCGGGGGCGCGGCTGTCGGAGCTGCGCGGCGTCTTTACGCCGGCTCCCCAGACGCTGATCAACGTGGAGGTGCGCGCCAAGCCGGACCTGTCGAAGGTGCCCGAACTGCAGGCCGCGATCGCCGACGCGGAGCGGCGCCTTGATGGGAAGGGGCGTGTGCTGGTACGTTACTCCGGCACGCAGTTGCTGTGCCGCGTCATGGTTGAGGCCTCGGCGGAGACGTTGACGCAGTCCATCGCATCGGAACTGGAGGCGAAGGTTCGTGAACTGTTGGGGTGAAGAGGGCAGTGTGGCCGGCGCGCGTCGGCGCGGTGGGTGTCTGTTGAGCGGCTGGTGGCGGGCGGCTCTGGCCTTTGCGCTGGTGGGCGTTTCGGCGTCCGCCGCCCAGAAGAACGATCTAGTCGTCCTGCGCGCGTCGTTCGAGGATTCGCTGACGAAGATCGTTGCCGAACACAAGGCCCGGGTACAGGCCGTGCCGGAGACCTATGTCGCCGGGCTCAAGGCGCTGATGGAGTCGAGGCAGAAGGCTGGCGATCTGGACAGCCTGCTCCGTGTTCGCTCGGAGTTCGAGCGCTTCGAGCGCGAGCAGTCCGTGCCCGAGGCGTCGCGGGCGGATGCGTCCCCCGAGGTCAAGGCCCTGCAGGAACAGTACCTCAAGGGCGGCGTCGCGGCGGGGGCTGAGAAGAGGGGGCTGATTCTCGCGCTGGCCGACCGGTATGTGGCGCAACTGAATGAGCGGGTGCGTTCGTCGACACAGGCTGGCGACATCGACGGGGCTCTCGCATATCGCGGCGAGATTGAACGCGCCCAAGCGCTGCCCGAGGTTGCGGCCGCAGAATTCGATCGTGCGGCCGAAGTTCCCTCCGGCGTCGGCGTGGCCGCGCCGGCGCCGCCGCCCGGGGCGGGCGACAAGTGTCCGGCCTGCGCCGGCGGCGGCAAGGGGCGTGTCGTGTGTGCGGCCTGCGGCGGGGTGGGAGAGTGCAGCGCGTGCGGCGGCCACGGCAAGCGTGCGGGGCTGGGCTCCAGTATGCTCATGTGCACGGCGTGCCGCGGGTCCGGCAAGTGCAGAACCTGCGGAGGGTCGGGACAGACGGACACCTCCGCCGCCTGCGAACTGTGCCAGGGAAGCGGGCGTGTCAAGATGGTCGAACTGAAGGGGGTGCTGGACGCCCCTGGCAGCTATGAAGGCAAGACGGTGTGTGTGCGCGTCCGCGTGACGCGCGCCAACCTGTGGGGCGATCCAACGTCGTGGAACGTCGGCACGGTGGGCGTGGCGCTCAGGGATCCGTCGCCGGAGGATGAGGGGGCGTGGATTCCGTCGAGAGAAATCCCCGTGGCCTCGAGGGCTGTGGCTGGAAAGCTGGCCCGGCTCGTCGGCAAGGGAGGCGGGCCCCTGGTGGCGACGTTGAAGGTCGGGACATCCCAGAGCCCTGTCATACAAGATGTCTATGGCCCCTGATGGCAGGCACGTTCCGCAGGCCTTTCAAGGCCGATGGGTGAGAAAGTACTTATGAGTGAGATTGTCATTACGCTCAAGCCCCAGTCCGATGAGTTCGCCCACCGGCATCACCCGTGGGTCTTTTCCGGCGCCATCGGGGCGGTGGCAGGTGATCCGGTGGCGGGCGACACCGTGCTGGTGCGCTCGGTCGACGGGACAGTCTGGGGGCGCGGCGCCTGGTCGCCCCGCTCGCAGATGATGGTGCGCCTGTGGACGTTTGAACCGGAAGAGGCCATCGATGAGGCGTTCTTCCGACGGCGGATCGAGCAGGCCGCCGCACTGCGCTCCAGCCTGGCGGCGCAGATCGATTCCGACGCGTACCGCGTGGTGAATGCCGAGGCCGACGGCCTGCCGGGCATCATCGTCGACCGCTATGGCGACGCGCTGGTGTGCCAGTTTCTATCGACCGGCGCAGAGCGATGGAAGAGCGTCGTTGTGCGGGAGCTGGGCGCGGTGTTCTCCCCGGCCTCGATTTACGAGCGGTCGGACACGGACTCGCGCGCCCGCGAGGGCCTGGACCCGGCAGAGGGCCTCCTTGCGGGGCGTGAGCCGCCCGAGAGAATTGTGATCCGCGAGGGAACCGTCCGGTACGAGGTGGACGTTCGCCACGGCCACAAGACCGGCTTCTACCTCGACCAGCGGGAAAACCGCCGCCATGTCGCCGCCGCGGCCGCCGGCCGCGATGTGCTGAACGTGTTTGCCTACACCGGGGCCTTCGGCGTGGCCGCGCTGGCGGCGGGCGCCCATCACGTGACGAACGTGGAATCATCCGCAGCGGCGCTGGAGGGGGCCCGGGCCCACGTCGCGTTGAACGCGCTTCCCGAAGAGAAGGTGGAGTACATCGAAGGCGACGCCTTCAACGTCCTGCGCCAGTTTCGCGACAGCCGGAGGCAGTTCGACCTCATCGTGCTCGACCCTCCGCGGTTTGCGGCTTCGCGGCGCCAGCTGGAGGGCGCGTGCCGGGGCTACAAGGACATCAACCTGCTGGCGTTCAAGCTGCTGCGCAAGGGCGGGCTGCTGGCGACGTTCTCATGCTCCGAGCACATGGAGTCGGATCTCTTCCAGAAGGTGGTGGCCGACGCCGCCCTGGACGCGCACCGCCCGGCCCGCATCCTGCGCTGGTTCTCCCAGGCCTCCGATCACCCCGTGGCTCTCAATGTGCCCGAAGGCCGCTATCTCAAGGGCCTGCTGTGCCGCGTGGAGTGAGCCCCATTTTCCCGCGGCAACGGCTCGACTCCGTCCGTCGGGTTCACTATCGTGCCGCCCATGTCCCGAGACCTGAAAGCCGCCGTCGTGCCGCGCGCCCCCGCCCGGGCGGCCTCGCTCGTGCTGGCCTCGGCCTCGCCGCGCCGGAGGAAGGTCCTCTCCGAGGCGGGGGTGCGGTTCGAGGTGGTCGTGCCCGAGGTGGAGGAGCTCGGAGCCGGGCCTGACCCGGCTGCGCTGGCGCTCGAGAACGCGCGCCGCAAGAACGCCTGGTGCCGCAGCCGCCATCCCGGCCGCCACGTGCTCTCGGCCGATACGGTCGTGGTGCTGGACAACGCGTGCCTTGGCAAACCCGTTGACCTCGCCCAGGCGGTGGAGTTTCTCCAGCGCCTGTCCGACCGCGACCACCGCGTCCTGACCGCCAGCGTGTTCACGGCCCCCGGAGAGGCTGACGATGAAGCGGTGACCGCGTCGATCGTCCACTTCCGTCCGCTGTCGGATGCCGTCATCCGCGAGTATCTCGGGCGCGTCGAGCCTCTGGACAAGGCCGGCGCGTACGACATCGACCAGCACGGCAGCCTCCTGATCGAGTCCTGGGCGGGTTCCTGGACCAACATCATGGGCCTTGCGCGCGAGCGCGTGGACGCCTGGCTGGTGCGCCATCCGGAGTTTCTCGCGCCATGATCGCCCCCCTCCAGCTCGGAGGCCTGCGGATCGACGTGCCGCTGTTCCTCGCGCCCATGGCCGGGCTGACCGACGCGGCCTTCCGCAGCACCTGCCGGATGGGAGGGGCCAGCATGGCCTTCACCGAGGTGGCCTGCGCCACGGGGCTCACGCACAATTCGGGCCGCACGCTGTTCTTGCTGGAATCGTTCGACGGCGAGCGGCCGACCGCCGCGCACCTCTTCGGGTCTGATCCGGCGGATATGGCCGAAGCCGCCCGGCGGGCCGAGGCGCTGGGCCGGTTCGACCTCATCGACATCAACTGCGGCTGCCCGGTCCGCCGCGTGATGGCCCGGGGAGCCGGCGCCGCGCTCATGCACAAGCCTGAGCGCGTACGCGACATCGTTCGCGCGGTCACGTCGGCCGTATCGCTGCCGGTCACGGTCAAGACACGCCTCGGCCCGAAGCCCGGCACGGTCTCGGCGCTCGACATTGCCCGGGCGACCGCCGATGGCGGCGGGGTGGCTCTGTTCGTCCACGCGCGCTACACCACGCAGGTGCACCAGGGCCCGACCGACCTGGCGACGCTGGCGTCCATCGTGCGCTCCAGCCCCGTGCCCGTGGTGGCGAACGGGAGCATCGGGGATGCGGCGAGCTCGCTCCGCGTGCTGAGCGAGACCGGGGCCGCCGGGCTGATGATCGGCCGCGCCGCCGTGGGCCGGCCGTGGATGTTCGGCGAGATACGGGCGGCGCTGACGGGCGAGGCGCCGCCTCCCGAGCCGACCGACACGTGCATACGGGCGGTCATCCGCGGGCACATCGACCGGGAGTACGAACTGCGGCTGCGGGAGGTGCGGTTCCGGTACACCCGACGGCGCGAGCCCGAGGCCGCCGCCGCAGTGTCGTTCCGCGCGCACCTGCTGCGCTACCTGGCCGGCCGCCGCGGCTCGGTCGAAGTCCGCCGCCACCTCAACGAGGTGCTGCGCCTGGAGGATGTGTGGCGTCTGGCGGACATGGTGCTGGAGCCGGAGCCGACGTGAGTGCCGCCGCTGCGGCCGGCCCCGTTGACTTGACAGCCACGGGAATGAGGGCGTACGGTCCGCCCGAACCAGCGACGTGCGAAATGGCAGACGGGATCCTTGGGTATGAAAATCATTCGTTTTGTTGATGAGAAAGCCATCGTCCGCTACGGCCGTCCGCTGGACGACGGTTTCACGAAGGCGGTCCTGCTGAAGGGCGACCCGTACGACGGGTTCAAGGAAACGCGCACGAAGGTCGCCGTCCACAAGTTGCTGGCACCGGTGGATCCGGCGGCCATTCTGTGCGTCGGGCTGAACTACCGTCAGCACGCCGTCGAGACCCACGCGCCGATTCCCGACGAGCCGGTGCTGTTCATGAAGAACCCGGCCGCGTTGAACCACCCGGGCGACCCGATCATCATTCCGGCCTCGTGCAGCCATCCGCCGGAGGTGGATTACGAAGTCGAACTGGCCGTGGTCATCAAGCAGACCGCCCGCGATGTGAAGGCGGACGAGGCGCTGGCCTACGTGGCCGGGTACACGATCGGCAACGATGTGTCCGCGCGCACCTGGCAGAAGCGCCGCAGCGGCGGGCAATGGGTCCGGGGCAAGAGCTTTGACACGTTCTGCCCCCTGGGGCCGGTGTTGGTGACGCCCGATGAGATCGACGATCCGCAGTCGCTGGGCCTTTCCTGCCGGCTCAATGGCAAGCCCCTGCAGGAGGCCAACACCTCCGACATGATCTTCACGGTTGCCCAGCTGATCGAGCACCTCTCGGCCGGCATGACACTTGTAATGGGCACCGTGATCCTCACCGGAACGCCCAGCGGAGTGGGGGTGGCCCGTTCACCGCAGGTGTTTCTCAAGCCGGGTGACCGCCTGGAGCTGAGCATCGACCGCATCGGCACCCTCGTGTGTCCCGTCGAAGGGGCGTAGGGGGGCAGTGTTCAGTGTTCGGTGGCCAGTGCCTGCGCATCCATCGGAATGTCACTGAACCCCGAACCCCGAGCCCTGACAC
>CAZJBP010000003.1:0-47434 GCA_964544115.1 uncultured Victivallales bacterium
GATCCGCGCCACGTTCGCCACCGCCCCGGCCCTGCGGGCGGGGCGGTAAAGGGGGGGCGTGCCCGCGTGTTTCGGCCCACCTCCCGCAGCCTTTCGAGCCCAGGAGTGCGAGGGCATTTGCGTGCGACTACCCTACGTGCACTGAAACGAAGGTGTGCCCGCGAGCAACGGCGTTCGCAACGGCGCAACGAGGCTGCTATTGGTCGCTTGGCGGTGGTCGGTGGATTGGGGTACAATGGCGGGGTAGGGAGGATCAGGAGTGCAGCGTTGGCACATGAGGCGGGCCGGGTGCGTGTGGCTGTTGGCGGCAGCGGTGGCTGTGGCCGGACAGGCGACGTTGCCGGTTTCCGGCCCGCTGTATTGGTTGGACGTGTCCGATCCGGCACGTGTCACCTACGACGCGCAGACGGGCGAGATCCTCACGCTGAGCGACAAGTCCGGCAACGGCTACGACTTCGAGCGGCGCAGAACCCACTACAGTGGCTCGGGGCCGTTCTACGGTCCGGACTACGTGCAGACGTCGAGCCCGAACAGCCCGCCCAGCGGGCTGCCCTACGCGCGCTTCAGCCCGCTGACCAATTTCCTCGTCCAGGCCACCGCCCGCACCACCTCCCCTCGCACGATCTTCATCGTCCACCAGACGACGGGTACATACGGCCTGGGCGGCATGTGGGGCATGTGGGGGTGGAAAGGGCCGATCGGAGACTACAATGATCGCGGAATGCGGGCGGGGGGTGGCGGGAACACCTGGACCTGGATTTACGACCCCGTCTGGAAGACCCGTGACTTCGGATGGACATACGAACTGGAAGACATCTACTGGACGGATTCGTCTCTCTTCGATCGGCGGCAGACGTCGTTCACCGGAGAGTGGGGCGTGACCGCGGCGTATGGCACGCACGACTATCCCCAGACCTCGTTGGCGGTGTACTACGAGACCCGGTGGTGGGGGGGAGGCATGGGCGAGGTGATCGTCTACGGCCGGATCCTCACGGACGACGAACGTCAGGCCGTCGAACGGTACCTCAAGCTGAAGTGGCTGACGCCGCGCGGCGGACTTGTGCTGAAGGTGCGGTGACCCGTCGGCGCCATGGGGCCGCGGCGGGAAGGATCGGGTCATGAAAAGGCTGGTTGGGATGGTGGCAGGATGGCTGGCAGCGTGGGCCGCCGCCGCGTGTCTTGCCGGGCAGGTGCTGCCCGTATCGGGTCCGGCCTACTGGCTGGACGTTTCCGACCCGGGCTTCCTCACCTATGACGCTCAGACGGATGAGATCCTCACGCTGCGCGATAAGTCCGGCAACGGCATCGACTTTGAGCGCCGCACGGATCTCTACAATGCGACCGGACCGTATTTCGGCCCCGTGTATGTGCAGGAGCCCGGGTCCAACGGCCCGCCCAGTGGTCTGCCCTACGCGCGCTTCAATCTGAGGACCAACCTGCTGGTGCAGGCCGTCGCCGCCGTTACCACGCCGCGCACTGTGTTCATCGTGCAGAGCACCACGGGCAACAACCCCTCCGGCGGCAATGGCGGCCTCTGGGGCCGGTGGGGCGCCGACCGGGGGTTGCGGCTGACGCAGACCAACTCGGAGGGACAGGTTTGGTGGTGGAGGAATGCGGCGTCCGTGGGAGCGGACCCGCGCAAGAGGCAGTTGGACTTCATCAACAGCATTGAAGACGACTGGGTCTACTGGACCGACTCCACCTTGTTTGACCAGCGCCAGACATGGTTCAGCAAGGAGTGGGGCATCACGACGGCATACGGCAATCATGACTATGGCCAGACCTCACTCGGCGTCTACTACAAGGACGATTTTGGCGGCCGCTGGTGGGCGGGTGGTCTCGGCGAGGTGGTTGTCTACAGCCGCCACCTCGATGACGCCGAAAGGCATGCGGTCGAGAATTACCTGAAGCGGAAGTGGCTGCTTCCGCCCTCTCATGCGCCGCTGCTGATCGTGCGCTGAGGGTCGAGGGATCTGCCGGTGTCTCGTACGGGACGTGCGAGTTGCTTGGACGCCTGTCGGTTCGCAGCCGATCGGGTCGGCGAGATGAGCAAGGAGAACAGACCATGACGGAAAATCGGATGATTGGAGCGGCCTGTGCGTGCCTGTTGGCGGCGGGCGCCATGGCTGGACAAGGGACGCTGCCGGTAGCGGGTCCGCTCTACTGGCTGGACGTGTCCGATTCGGCGCATGTTACGTACAACGCCCAGACGGGCGAGATCCTGACGCTGACCGACAAGTCCGGCAACGGCATCGACTTTGAGCGCCGCACCAACCATTATAGCGGCGCGTCGGGGTATCTGGGCCCCACCTACATGCAGACGCCGGGCACGAACAGCCCGCCCAGCGGGCTGCCCTACGCGCGCTTCAACTTACTGACCAACTTCCTCGTTCAGGCCACCGCCCGCACCACCTCTCCGCGAACGGTCTTTATCGTCCAGAAGACCACAGGAAACTCCGCCCTCGGAGGCATCTGGGGCCGGTGGGGCTCGGACCAGGGCATTCGGCTGTGGGGCGCCACCGGGCCGGGCGGCGCATGGCAGTGGGTGTACGACGAAATCACGTATTTCAAAAACAGGGACTTCATCATCAGCTACCAGATCGACGATTCGTACTGGACCGACCTCAGCCTCTTCGATCAGCGTCAAACGTGGTTCAACAAGCAGTGGGGCGTCACGACGGCCTACGGCAACCACACCTATGGCCAGACCTCGCTGGGCGTGTACTACGAGACGCGCTGGTGGGGGGGCTGCATCGGCGAAGTGATTGTCTACGACCGCCTTCTCGGCGACGATGAGCGCCGCGCGGTCGAGACCTACTTGAAGGTGAAGTGGCTGATACCCCGGGGCGGGCTGCTGTTGAAGGTGCGATGACCCGTCGGCTCTACGGGTTTCTGAGTATGAATAGGGGACGACAATGAGAAGAAGGTTGCTGTTTCTTATGGCGGCGTGGTCGTTGAGATGGGTTCCCGCCTGTGGGGCTGAGCCGACCACCACGGTGTTCGACCAGACCGGTATTCTCGATGGGGGGCTCCCCCGCGACGCATTCTACGGGAGCGACACCAATACCTGGGACAGCGACCAGTCGGGCGTTCTGCCGTATGCCGGCAACTTCGCCGCGCATTTCACACCCTACCCGCACAACGATTCGCGCAACGGAGGAACGGCCATCGGGGCGACCAGCGCCAGTTACGGCCTGGGCCATCCCTTCCTTTACGCGAAAGACTTCTCCATCGAGGCGTGGGTCAAACTCGACCCGGCGGCGGTTTCCGCCGGGTCCAGCAGCACCATTTTCAACACGCGTCGCTTCGGATTCGCCGTGACCGAAGGCGGGTTAAATCCGCACTTCGTGACCTACGGGCGAAAGGACTGGATCCTGGGTTCGGTCTCGCTCCAGGTGAACGCCTGGTATCAGCTGGTCGTGACCTATAGCGGGGATACGGCGACGTTTTACGTCAACGGCGCCCCGGCCGGGTCCGTCATCGATGCCGGTCAGACTGGCGCGAACACCTCCTCTTGGACCCACTTCGCGATCGCGCACCGGACGGATGCCAATCTGGGCGTCACATGGTTCAATCCGTACTTCGGCTGGATCGACGAACTGGCGATCTTTCCCGTCATCCTGACCGACGCGCAGGTGCTGGCCCACTACAACGCCCGCAACGGTAACTATCCGGCCGCCGTGCTGGCGGACGAGCCCAGCGGCTATTGGGACTTCAACAAGGCGCGGCGTCCGAAGGCTAAGGGCGGAACGCTGCTGATCGTGCGATAGAAAGAATAACGCCGCGAGGCCCTTGTCCTCGCGGCGTCTTCTGTTCGCTTCCGATGCTCAGGCGGAGTGTCGGATGCCGGACGAGCCCGGCGGCCCGACACCCCGCCCTGCGGGGGAACGGCCTACTCGGCCTTGATCTGGAGGCCTTCCAGCGGACCGTCGCTGGCGGAGCGGATGCGGGCCTTGGCCGCGTAGCCGCCGGTCCAGTTGTTGTCCTTGATCAGGACGTCGTTCCAGCCCTGGTTCAGCTTGATGCCCACGCGGTCCTCTTCGGTCACGCCGCGGCCGGCGTTCACGCCGTGAACCTGCTTGCCGTTGATGAAGACCTTCACGCCGTCGTCGGTGCCGACGTAGAGCAGGGCGTCCTGCTCCTTCGGCGAGAAGGCCTGGCACTTGATATACGCGACCTTGTTGTCGCCCGGCGAGAAGCCGGGATACCGGTCGAAGTTCACCATCCACGGCACTTCCGGATCGGGCTCGCTCTTGAACGGGATCCATGTGGCCGGCTCGCCCTTTTCCGGCGCGAACGGCACATCGAACAGGTCGGATCCGGACTTGCCAGCCACCGAGTAGGGCCCCGAGATCTGCCACTGCGTGATGTAGCCCTCGATGCCGAAGTAGTCGTACTTGGCGCGCACGGTGCCGCCGACCTTCCGGTCGCCGAAGAACAGCGCGGCGTTGAGCATGAACGTCTCGTTGCGCATCAGCGGCTCGGTGTAGAGGGTCGACTGCGGCGTGACCTCCGAGTCGTCCGTCGTGTAGCGGATCTGGCCGCCGGTCGGCGCCTTGACGGTCAGCTTCACCTTCAGCTTGCCGCCGAAGATCATCCGGCCGGTCAGGAAGTGCTGGCAGCGAATGACGCGCCCGCCGTCGATGCCCTCGGTCTCCATTTTCACCGGCAAGGCGAAGCGGTCGGAGCGCTCGCGGACCACGACCTGGCGCTTGCCGAACTCGGCATAGTCGAGCGGCGTGTCCGGCCCCCAGGTGCGCTCCGAGCGGGAGGCGGTGCCCTGGGCCCAGCCGCCGGCGACGCAGACCGCGCTCATCTGCCACATCATGCCGCTGGCGCCGAGCACGCGGTCCGTGCGCTGCAGGGTGGAGCCGTTACAGTGGAAGATATTCCACAGGTGGAAGGGCACGCCGAGTTCCCAGGGCACGGTGATGGTGGCGAAGCCGGAGGCTTGGAAATTCTGCGCCACGGCGTTCGGGTACCAGACCAGCGCGATGATGTCATCCTTCAGCCGCCCGTCAGCCGGGAAGTTCTCGTACGCCATCGTCAGCTTGCCGTACTTGCGGGCGATGTCGGCCACACGCTTCATGTGGACCACGTAGAGCTCGTATGCGTTGCGCGCGGACTGGGCGTCGGTCGGGATGGCATGCCGGCGCTTGTAGATTTCCGCCATCGGCCCGGCCCCGACTCCGCCCCAGTTGGCTTCGTCGCAGCCCATGCAGAAGTACGGTGCGCTCTTGAAGATGCTGCACATCTCGCCGATGACGGTGTCCAGCCCTTCGTAGAGCTCCTCGCTCGCCATGTCCATGCAGCCGGGGCCGCCGAACACATCGCGCATGGTGCGGGCCATGGCTTCGCTGTGGCCGGGGGTTTCAAGCTCCGGAACGATGCCGATGCCGCGCGCCGCGGCAAACGCCTCGAGGCGGACCAGGGCATCCCAGTCCCACTTCTTCGGCGGGACGCCTTCGCAGCAGGAGCCGTTGGCGGTGCCCAGTTGCGGGAAGGCCTTCGAGGGCATGCTGTAGCCCTGGTCGTCGCCCACGTGCAACTGGATATACCGCGTCTTGGTGAACCGGCAGGACTCGACCAGAACCTGGAGGACGTCTTCCGGCATCCATTGCCGGCCGCAGTCAATCATGGTCCCGCTGAAGTCGGCGAAGGGCCAGTCCTTGATCTCCATCCGGGGCACGGTGAACTTGCCCTTGTCCTCGACGATGCTCAGCAGGAGGGTCGACGTGCCTTCGCACACGGCACGGACGTCCCAGCCCTCCACGACGATCATGTCCTTCACTGAGACGGTGTGGGCCATGTCCTTGGTCCGCACGAGCTTCAGGTTCTGCGCGGCCAGGATCGGTTCATCGGCCTGAATCTCCTTGTTGATCTTGAGCACGATGTCGCCCGGGCCGGGGTTGGCCTTGACGATGTCCAGCTTCCAGTCGGTCAGGCACCAGAGCTCCTCCTGGAGGGCTTCCGCGTGGGCTTCGAGGCTCGGGTCCGTGGCGACGATCCGGGTCTTCGGCGTCAGGGACATGAAGCCCTCGCCCATGACCATCTTCTTGGGCGTCGGCAGGATCGGAGGGCGCGTGGCCACCGTCCATACGCCGCCCGTGGCCGCTCCGCCATCGCCCAAGGCAATGACCTGCCACTTGTAGATCTTCAGCCACTTCAGCTTCTCAGGGGTCCAGGAGTTGGTTTTGACCCGCGCGGTGTTGGTGGCTCCGCCCTCCACCCACATCGTCACCTTGTACTCCGTCGCCTGGGCGCTGGGCGCCCAGCCCAGCGTCAGGGACAGATCCAGCACGCCGGCCCCGTCCGCTGGGGACGGCGTCCCCGGAACATCCGGCTTGTTTGCGGCCGCAGCGCTCCAGCAGAGCCCGCAGGCGAGCCCCGCCGTCATCATCAACGTTTTCATGGTGGTTCGCATCTTTCTCTCCAGTCCTAGTGTGTTTGCAACGTAAATGGATTACTCGGCCTTGACGCGGAACTTGTCCAGCGCTTCGCCCGCAGCGTCCCGCACCTTCATCCAGGCTTCCCAGCCGTAGCCGCCTTGCGTGACCTTCACCAGGATCTTGTTCCAGCCCTCGTTCAGCGTGACCTCGACCGTGTCCGGACTGCCGCACGCGCGACCGACGTTGGCGGCGTGAACGACCTTGCCGTTCAGCCACACCTTGACGCCGTCGTCGCTGGCCACCAGCAGCGTGGCCTTCTGCGCCTTGTCCGAGAAGATCTGGGTCTTCAGGTAGGCCACCCGCTCTTCCCCGCCCATGCCGGGAATCTCGGCAAACTTGACGTCGCCGGACGGCGCCGGCTTCCATTCGCCGCCGCCGGTCTCGGGCGGAAACTCCACATCGAAGAGGGCCGTGAAGTTCTTGCCCGCCTCCATGTAGGGGCCGGAGACCAGCCACTTGTTGATCATGCCGGAGCTGTCCCCGAGGTCGAAGACCGTGCGGGACACGTGGCCCGCCTGGACCTGGCCCTTGAACAGCGCGGCGTTGACGGGGGTGGTCTTCGCGACGGAGAACGGAGCGGTGTACACTGTGGACTGCACCGTCGGCTCGGAGCCGTCCAGCGTGTAGCGGATCTCGCCGCTCACGACGCTGTTGGTCTGGGACATCTTCACTTCCACCGAGCCGCCGGCGTACTGGCGACCGAGCACCGGCCACGACTTGTAGGCGACGGGCGACCCTTCGATCCGGACCGGCAGCACGAGCGCGGTGAGGAGCGCGCGGGTGGCGTCCAGCCGGGCCTTGTACTCCGCCTCGTCCACCTTGCGCATCGGGTCCCAGGCGCGCTCCATGCGCTCGCAGAGGCTGAGAATGTACCCCTCGGTGCTGGAGCCGTTGAGGTCGCCGCCCAGGTGGTCGCCGACCAGCGCGCTGGCGCTCATGTGCCACATCGTCTGCGCCGCGCCGAGCACCTTGTTGGTCGGCGTCAGGCTGACTCCGTTGCACGCGAACTGGTTCCACTCGCCGGGCTTGCCGAGGTTCCAGGGCACGGTGATGGTCGTGAAGCCCTGTTTCTGCAGGCCATCGGCGGTTGGATAGGGCACCCAGCACATGAGGACGATCTCATCCTTGGCGGGCGGGGGCAGTGTCCACTGCCGGCCTTCCGACCCCTCCGCGGTGCTCTCCCACGCGAGGGTCATCTTCCCGTGCTTGCGGACGATGGTGTTCATGCGCATGGCGTGCTGGACCAGCAGGTCCTCGACGCCCTTCATGTTGTTCTTCTGGAGGTAATCCTTCGTCTTCTGCAGCTCGACGAGCTCGAAGAGATAGGTGTCTTCGCCGCCGATGTGGAAGTACGGCGAGCTCTTGAACACGTCGCACATCTCGCCGACGAGCTTGTCGAGCGCCGGGTACATCTCGTCATTCGTCATGTCCATGATCTTGGGGCCGCCGAACAGTTCCGGCATGGCGCGGGCCATGGCCTTGCTGTGGCCCGGGGTCGCCAGCTCGGGCACCAGGGTGACGCCGCGGGCGTCGGCATACGCCACGAGCTCGCGCAGATCCTTCAGCGGGTACACCACGGGGACCACGCCCTCGTGCATGGCTTCGTTCTTCGAGCCGAGCTTGGGGAAGGCCGTGGACGGGAAGGTGAAGCCCTCGTTGTCGGTCAGGTGCAGCTGGCAGTAGCGGATCTTCCACAGCCGGCACGCCTCGATGACCGCCTTCAGGGAATCGATCGGGATGCGCTGGCGCGCCACGTCGACCATCACGCCGGTGTAGTCGGCATACGGCCAGTCCTTGACCTTCATCCGCGGCAGCGCGACCTGGCCCGCCTTGGCGGTGATGGCCTGGAGAATCGTGGCGGTGCCTTCAGCCACCGCGCGGTAGTCCCAGCCCTCCACCAAGGCCGAATCGCCCACCACGATCGTGTGCGCGAAGTCACGCGTGCTGACGAGCTTCTGCTTCTGGACGGCCCGGATGTCGGCGTCCGCGCGCAGCTCGGGGTTGATCCGCAGGCCAATGTCGCCGCGGCCCGGCTTGCCCTGCGCCACCTTCAGCGTCAGGCCCGTGAGCTGGCTGATTTCCTTGGCCAGCACGTTGGCCAGCGGCTCCAGCGCCGCCGGGTCGTAGGCGATGCGCGAACTCGCGGTCAGGGCCATGCTCCCCTCCGCCAGGGTCACCGACTGCGGCGTCGGCACGACCTTCAGCACACCGGGCTCGGCGAGCGCGCGCCCTCCCGAACAGGTGAGCGCAAGAGCCGCGCCCGACAGAATAGAAACCAACCGCGTCAACGAACTTCTCACAGTGAACTCCTTTCTCCGATCCCCTTCTCCGATTCATCCGCACGGGCCGCAGGCTATCCTTGCGCCCGCTTCCCGCGTTCACGCGTCCAGATGCAGCCGCGCAACTTACCCTGACAGGGCGTCCCGAGGCCAGACCCTTATTTGCGGCCGCCAAACTGCAGCAGGAAGATCGACCCCGCCGGCAGATCGAGCGTCACGCCCGTCTTCCCGGGCTTGATGGACCCTTCCTCCGTGTTGGAGGCCCACCAGACGCTCGGTGCACCCGCCGCCGCTTCTTCGCGGGTCAGCGGGATCCGCACCTGCTGCCGCTTGCCGTGAGCGTTGAAGCCGCCCACGACGCTCCGGCGCCCGCGGCGCCAGCGAGCCGTCCAGACGGTCTCGATATCCTCCGGCCACTTCATGCAGAAATCCCACACGACGTGAGCCTTCTGGATGTTGCCCTCGAGGACGGGCGGGCGCAGCATTTCGCCGCCGTCGAAGAACGGCAGCATGCGATCGAACAGCTCGCACAGCCCCCTGAGATACGCCAGCTCGCCCTGGTGCTTGGGGTTCATCAGGAGCTCCATCCCGGCCAGGTCCAGCCACCCGTTCTGGCACCCCCAGAGAATGCTCTGGCCGGTGGAGATCCGGAACGCGACGCCCTCGGCGGGGTTGGTCTGGCGGGCGAACATCGGCACGCGCCCGCCATAGACGGCGGAGAACATCGGCACCACGCCGCTGCGGACGGCGTGCAGCATCAGGAAGTTGCCGAACATGTCGAGGTAGGGATCCGCGTTGCATTCCGTGGTGAGGAGCGTCTCCTTGTCGAGCCCCTTGCGCCGGAGCAGCTGCCAGGTCTTGCGCATCATCTCCGCGTAGCCCTCGATCCACCAGCCGCCGCCGCGCAGCGGGTGGCCGTGCGACGGGTCGGAACAGGCCGCCGAGGGCGCGGCGGCCACCTGGTCGACGTAAACGCCGTCGACGCCCAGGTCTTCCACCAGCCGCGCCACGGTGCCGGCGATCTTGTTCTGCCAGTACGGGGTGGCCGCGCACATGACTTCCATCGGCTGCCCCGAGTCGTAGGTCTCGGAGAAGAGCCGCTCCGCGCGGCCGCCGACCTTGGGCGACGCCCCCTTGGCGGCAAAGCGCTCGGCTCCGTCGCGCACCCAGTCGGGATGATCCAGGTCAAACAGCCGTGCATTGATGTAGGGCATGACGCGGGCGCCGGCGTCCTGGAGACGCTTCACGAACCGCTTCATGCCGGGCGAAGGCCGGTAGTCGGGGTAGAACGTATCGAACGGGAACCGGTGCCACGTATAGAGGTGCACCGCGCAGGGCCGCCCCAGCATGGCCTGGAACCGCAGCGTGACGTCCAGCTGGCGCTCGGCGTCCATCTGGCCAGGGGCGGACGGCTTGTCCTTGATGCCGAGCCGCACCCACAGCGGCATCGCCCGCGACCACGCCGGAATGTCTTTGCGCTGCTCAACGGTCTGGGCCGCCCAGCGCTGCTTCAGCGCCCAGGCGCGGTAGATCAGCGACGCGTCGTACCAGTCGCCCCGGAAGATCCCGAGCACGATCTCCTGCTGCACGGTCAGCCGGCCCTGGAGACGCCCGGCGTTCTCCGGCTCGATCAGGACGGACAGGGGCTGGCGGTCCTTCTCCTTGTCCGGCAGGTTGCGGAACCGGCACAGCCCGGCGGCAGGATCGTGCGCTCCGAGATAGAGTCCCAAGCCGCCGTTGGTCAGCGCCACATATGGCATGGTCTGCAGGCCGTTAGGGTAGCCGCTGTTGGTCCAGGCCGTCAGCTTGGGCTGCCGGATCGGATCGGGGATGGCGCTGCCGAACCCATCCGTGGTGAGCAGCACATCATCCCGGTGGGAGCCCGTGGGGCCGAGAACGTCGGTGAGGACGGGGAAGAGAATCTCCCACGCCGTGTAGGCGCTGCGAGTCAGATCCACCTGCATGCGGCAGCGGAGGATCGGCGCGTCCTTGTCCGCCGTCACCTTGACCACCACGTCCACGGTGCCTGCCGCAAGCCCCTTCCAGGTCAACATCAGGGAGCTGCCCGCGGTCCGGTATGAGAACGCGGCCCGGTCCGAGCTGTCGATGTCGACGCGGGTGCCCTCGCGGTCGCGCAACTGGATGCGCCACAGCGCCGAGCCCTCGCCGAATCCGAAGCCCTTGCCTCCGTCACGCAACCCATTGAGCATGAGCTTGTTGCCGGCTTCCGTCCAAGCCAGCTGCGTCTTTCCGCTCTGGAAAACGAGTTGGCCTTTCTGCTGCTTTGCTGTCCAGGATGACATCGTATTCACCGCCCCCTTCTGAAGATCTGCGCCACGTCACGGTCGGGGGGAAGCGCACATGCCCGTCAGGTTTTCCCAACCCACGTAACGACAATCGCCCTAACGCTAGGGCGGCATCCCGACATTGTCAACGGGCAAAAGGCAGAAAAGTGGCAAAAAGTGGCCAGATTGACAGGTAGGATGACAGGAGCGACAGGAGGCGATCGGCTTCCGCAACAGGAACTCAGCATACCGCGCTGCATCTCCTTCTCCTCCAGTCCGATCCGCGCCGACTCCCCGGCTTGACTCCTCTGCTTTCTCTGTTACCCTCCCCGTCATGGTAAAGAATAGCTGCGGGTGCTTTTCCGGCAGAAATGGCCGGCCAACCCGGCAAAGGTGGAATTCCAGCTAAACAACGTTGGCGAATGAGATGATGACGCACGCAGAAACAACCGTTTGGATGCACGCGGGCACATCGGAGCCGACCGCCGTTCACATCACGGTGGGAGTTCCGGAAGTCGATCCATTGTCACACGGCGGCGTCATGCGAACGGCCGTTTCCGTTGCGCCTCTGATTGACCGTAGGTGGATTCACGGTGAGGACTCTCTCCAGTCACTCTGCCTTGCTGTGCACTTCGTCATGGCAGCCTTGCGGGCTCTCCAGAAGAAGGGGTCCACGTTCTCGCTGGAGCGAGATGGACAATCGGTTGACTTCGTGCAGACACTGACAGGATCCGGATGGGGAGCCCTTGAAGAACAAGTCGCCAAAGCCTCCGAGGTTACGGATCGCAAGCTCGCCGAATCTCAAGGCTAACGTTCGCAAGAAGAGCAATTAAAAATGACATCAGCAACTGCGGCTTGCCTCCTGGTCGTGGGGCCCATTGTGTTTGGGTGCAACAGAGACGAACAGGCTCATGCCCTTCGCAAGAGTCTCAAGCAAGTCGAATTCGCCAGGGGTAGCACAGTGCAGTACGCCATGGCCCCGCGTGGTACCCAGTTCATTCCGGGCCCACGATGCGGCGTCACGAATTCATTCCTGCTGCAAGACGACGGCTGTGTCGTCTTCATCGACGAGCAACCCAAGTATGACTGGGCCCACAGACTTCAGCTCATTTTCATCCCGAGGACTTCCGGGAAACCGGAGATCCTGTTCCGAGGGATAGGATTCGGGGATTTCACACTCATGAAGCCAGATGGATCAGCAGAAAGCGACTGGAAGAAATACTAGTGGCTCACCCGTGACGGGCGCGAAAGGAGAATGAAGCATGAAGGCACGAGTGTTCTTAGCGATGTTAGCCGCATTGGCGTTGGGAGGATTGGCAGCGTGGGCGGCCAGCGGAACGCAAGTCAAGGATTCCGAATCAGCGTCGCACGGGGCGGACGACGCGTTTCATCAACTGGTGGATACCTACAAGTGTCCGGGGTTCGAGATCGTGCAGTTCAACCTGCCGGTGTTGAGCCATTATTCGTACCTGGTTGTGTCGGCAGGCGAAGCGTTGCTGGTTGATCCCGACCGCAACATTAACGCCTATCTCGATTATGCCAAGAAAAGCAATCTCGCCATCAAGGGCGTGTTCCTCACCCACTCGCACGCCGACTTCGTGGCGGGACACCTCGAAGCCGTCCGCGCGCTTCAAGTGCCCATCTACCAGAACGCCGCCAGCGGCGTGCAGTACAAGATTGAACCGCTCCAGGACGGCTCGTACTTCCGCCTCGGCAAGGCCACGGTCAAAGCGATCACGACGCCCGGCCACACGCCCGACGGAATGTGCGGCCTGGTCAGCGGCGAAGGCGACGCCACGCCCCTTGCCATTTTGACCGGCGACACGCTCTTTGTCGGTTCGATCGGGCGGCCGGATCTGCTCGAAGGAACAATGACTGCCGCAACACTTGCGGCCATGAGTTTCGACACCTGGAAGAACAAGCTCTCGAAGCTGCCGGATGCCTGCGTGGTGTTGCCGGCGCACGGGGCGGGATCCTTGTGTGGCGCGCATTTGTCGGACGCGCCGTCATCCACCATCGGCGGCGAACGGGCGTCAAATCCGTATCTCCAGCCGAAAGGCCGCAGCGAGTTCATCGCGGCGGTGCTCGAAGGGTTGCCGGAAGCGCCGCAGTATTTCAAACACAACGCCGCCATGAACCGCACCGGCCCGCCGCTGGTGGACTGGGTCGCCGCGCCCGTCGCCGCGCTGGTGGAGGAATCTCTCACCAAAGCCGCCGGCCAATGGCTCGTGGATTTGCGCGACGCCAAACCCTACGCCACCGGCCACATCGCCGGATCCATCAACATCGCGCTGCGCGGCCGGCTCGAAACATGGGTGGGCATGATGGTCACGTGGCAGGCGCCCATGGTGTTGATCGGGTCGGATGCCGAGATCAAGGAAGCGGTGTTCCGCCTGCATCGGGTCGGGTACACGGGCCAGGCATTGCCGTTTGACGCTTGGACGAAGGCCGGACTGCCGCTCGCAACCAGCGGCACGATCACGCCGGCTGAGTTGTACGCACAGATGCAAGACGGCACCGCGCCGATCATTGTGGACGTCCGCCTGCCCAGCGAGTGGATGGCGATGCGCATCGGCACGGTCGTCAACCTACCCATCTCACATCTCGCCGAACTCTCCGCGAAACTTGACCCGAACCTCCCCGTCGTCGCCGTCTGCAACAGCGCCTACCGGTCGAGCCTTGCTGTGGGTATTCTCCAGCGACGCGGCTTCAAGAACGTCGCCAGCCTTGCCGGCGGCAGCGCCGCGTGGATTGACGCGGGTTACCCCGTGTTCGGCAACGAAACGAAGGCCGCTGCCGCGCCTCAACGCCAGATCCACATCGCCGAACGCATCTCGCCCGCCGACCTCAGCCGGCTCATCAAAGACCTGCCGGGCACGTTCGACCTCGTGGACATCCGGCCCGCCGACGCCTTCGCCGACTACGCCCTGCCGGGCTCGCGTCGTGCCGATCTCGCCGATGTTCTGGAAGACCCCGGCTATCTGACGGGTGCCGGGCCTTTGATCATCGTGGACCGTGACGGTTCACTGGCGATGATGGCAGGCGGCATTCTCTCGCAGAAAACCAAACGCCCGATCAAAGCCTTGCATGGCGGCCTCGAAGCGTTCTGGGAAGCGACCGAACTCAAGGGCGCGGTCCGCTCCGTGCCGTTGCCGGCGCCCCATGCGTCGCCGAAAGCCGCGCCCGCTGCGGCCCGCCCGGTCCCCCCAACGCCGGCTGCTCCCGCGCAGGCGAAACGCAAATCGGCCGGCTGCTAAGGAGCGACGCCATGAACTCACATCCCGCTCCTTCCCCGACCGGCCCGAAACCTCATCTGAACCCATACCTTGCCGGCGTGTTGCTCGGCATGGTGTTGCTGGCGAGTTTCCTGACGCTTGGTGTCGGCCTCGGCGCGTCGGCGGGCATCGCCCGCGCGGGCGCGTTCGCCCAAAGCTGTTTCATGCCACAACACGTCGCCAGCAGTGCCTACTTCGGCGCGTGGGGTAAAGAGCCGTTGCGGTACTACCTCGCGTTCATGTTAGTCGGCACGTTGTTGGGCGGACTCGTTTCGGCCATCGCGGGCCGGCGCATCCAGCCGCAGCTTGAACGCGGCCCGACCGCCTCGCGCGGCCTGCGCGCCGGGCTTGCCCTGATAGGCGGCGTGTTATCCGGTTTCGCGAGCCGGGTGGCGTCGGGCTGCACGTCGGGCCAGGCGCTGACCGGCGGCGCAATGCTCGTGACCGGCAGCCTGCTGTTTCTCGTCGCGATGTTTGTGAGCGGGTTCGCCATGGCGTGGTTTGTCCGGAGGCAATGGCAATGATCACCACCTTCTTTGGACAGGACGCCCTTGGCAGCAACGCAGCGTTGATCTTGTCGCTGCTGCTCGGCTTCGGTTTCGGCGTCGCGCTCGAACAGGCCGGCTTCGGCAGCTCGCGCCGGCTGGCCGGCATCTTCTACTTCCGCGACATGACGGTGCTGCGCGTGATGTTCACTGCGATGGTCACCGCCATGCTCGGCCTCCACCTCGCCCTCGCCCTCGGCGTCGTCAGCGCCGAGCAGATCTACTTTCTGCCCACCATCTATGGCGCGCAGATCGTCGGCGGTTTGTTGTTCGGCGTCGGGTTTGTGATCAGCTCGTGGTGTCCGGGCACCGCAGCGGTCGGACTCGCCAGCGGCCGGCTCGACGCGTTGATCTTTCTCGGAGGCGCGGCGCTTGGTAGCATCCTGTTCAACGAGATCTACGGCGTTGTCGCGCCCCTCGCGAGTTGGGGCGACAGCGGCGTGAAATTCATCTGGGCCGCGCTCGGCGTGTCGGCGCCTGTGTTCGCGCTGTTGTTTGCGGCGGTCGCCGTTGCCGCGTTCTGGGGTTCGGAATGGATCGAGCGGAAGGTCGCCGGCGGCGGGCCCTATCTCGGCAGCGCGTTCCTCAAGGCGTTTAGCGTCGTGATCCTCGCCGCGGCACTCGGCGTGGCCATGCTGCCACCGGCCAAGTCCGCCCCCCCCGCCGCCAGCGACACCGGCCTGTTGCGGGCCATCGAAGCCGGTGAGGACCACATCGAACCCGACGACGTGGCCGACCGGCTCATGGCCGGTGACGCCGGGCTGTTGCTGGTGGACATTCGCACGCCGGGTGAGTTTGCCGCGTTTCACATTCGCGGCGCGGTCAACGTTGCTGCTGCTGACCTGCCGGAGTTCCTCGTGCCGTACAGAAACAAGGGGACCATCGTCCTTTACTCCAACGGCATGACCCACCCCGCCCAGGCTCGCGATGCGCTGGCACGGCTCGGGTTCACCAACGCCTACCTGCTCACGGACGGTCTGCAAGGGTTCATGCAGACCGTGCTCAAACCGGTTTCACTGCGCGAGATGCCGTTTCCGGTCGCGGATACGGTGAAGGTCAACGCGTGGAGGGCGTTCTTCCTCGGCAACGCGCCCGCGCCTGCCGCGAGCCAGCCAGCTGCGGTTCCGCGCCTGGTCGAGACCGGTTGGCTGCAGGACAACCTTGACCGCGACGACCTGCGAATCATTGACCTGCGCCCGCAACCCGCCTACAACGGCGGACACATCCCCGGCGCCGTACGGGTGGACGCCGAGCATTTCCGCGGCGCAATCGGCGGCGTTCCCTCGATGCTGTTGCCAGCCGACCTGATCGCCCGTCACCTCGGCCTGCTCGGCATCACGCCGGCAGCCACCGTCGTGCTCGTTCCCGGGGACAAACTCCACGACGCCACACTCGTCGCGATAGCGCTCGAGCGGGTCGGCCACGTGCGCTATGCAATCGTCAATGGCGGCTGGGAACAATGGGCCGCCGAAAAACGTCCCGTGGACACTCGTCTGCCAGCCATCACCTCCACCGATTACCCGCCCGCACCCGATGCCGACGCGTTCACTCTGGATTACAGGACCGTGCTTGTTCACTCCCAAAAGCGCACCGCTGTCCTGCTCGATGTGCGGCCCGCCGACTTCTTTACCGGCAGGAAATCCGAGGAAGCCCGCGCCGGTCACATCCCCGGCGCACTGAACCGTCCCTACGTGAGCGACATCACCACCAATAACGCCGTCACCCGTTTCAAACCGACCGCCGAGTTGGCCGAGGCCTATGCGGAACTGATCCCCGGCAAGGATGCCCCTGTGGTGGTTTCCTGCCGCACGGGCCACCAAGCCAGCCAGACATACTTTGTCTTGCGGCACCTGTTGGGTTACCAGCGGGTCAGTTGGTACGACGCCGGCTGGACCGAATGGTCCGCCCGTCCCGAGCTGCCCGTCGAAACGTCTTCAATCCGGGGGCCTCCGGCACCGTAATAGGACACGATGGCCCAACAACACGCTGCTCGCCTACACCTTGCCCGCGGACGGGCAAGGTGAGGGAGAGCGTGAAATGACTGAAACGGAGACACAACCGCGAATACCATGGAGAAGCGTCATCGCCCGGTGAGCCGATGGCCGGAATCCGTCCACCCCGGCCCCTCACGCCCGCTTCGATGGCGTCAGCGCGGCGGCCACGTCCAACCACTTCATCTCCTTCGGGGTCAACTGCACCTCCAGCGCCGCCATGCTCGAGCGCATTTCGGAGACCGTGCGTGGACCGATAAGCGGGAAGGTCGGGAACGGCTGGCAAAGCACCCAGGCCAGTGCTATGGCCACGGGATCGACCGCATACTTGGCGGCGAGTTCAACAGCCCGGGCCTGGCGCTTGAAGTTGTCGTCTGAATACCAGCTTTCCACCAGCGATGGGTCGTCACGTTTGTCGGGCCGGGCGCGGCCGGGCACAAAGAATCCACGCGCCTGGCTCGACCACGGCAGCAAAGGCATCCCGGTGCGTTTGAACCACGCCCTGGACGCTGCATCGTGACCGTGGATGCATCCGCCCCAGACAGGGTTGACCATTTCCGCAAGCGCGAGGTTGTTCGATACCGCCGAGAAGCCCTGCAGGCCCTTGCGCTTAGCGTAGGCATTGGCTTTCTTGACGCGATCGATGCTCCAGTTGCTGCCGCCGAACGCCTTGATCCTGCCGGCACGCACATGGTCATTCAGGACATCGATGAACTTGCCGACCGGGATTTGCGGATTGTCGCGGTGCATGAGGTAGATGTCGGCATAGTCGGTTCCAAGCCACTCCAACTGCTGTATCAACTGTGTCGTCAGGTCGGCAGGGTTGCATGCCGGTGTGTGTGCGCCTTTGGCAATGATCACGACCCGGTCGCGCACGCCGCGCGATGCGATCCACCGGCCGAGCAGGCGGGATTTCCCCTCGCCATAGATGTGCGCTGTGTCGAAGGCGTTGCCGCCGCGTTCGAAGTAGTCGTCGAAAACCGCTGCCGCGTGCGGCATGCTGTCCTGGTTGTCCACACCCATGATCAGGCGGGCGACCGGCTTGTCGAGAGGGAGGATTCGGCCGCACGGAATAGGTCTGGGCGCCCGCACCTTCAGCGGCCTGTTGGCCACGGTCACGGGTCTCATGTTCTCCGGCTTTTCTGCCTCGTAGGTCAGCCCGATGGCCGCTCGCCACGAGTCCAGGGTTCGGATGTTACCGAGCGTGTCGGCCCATGTCACTGCGGGTGATTCGGCTTGCAGGCGCCCTGCGCGGATGGCGCGGCCGCAGACATCCGCTTCGTGGGCAAAACTGGTAACGGCTGAATCCACCACTACCTCGCGCTGGGGCTGGCCCTGGCGATTCACAATGATACGGCCGGCTACGGCGCTTTCGCGCTCGGCCACGTACGGGTTGGGCAGGAAGATGTTGCCCTCACTGCCGAAGATGCGCACCACGTTGTCCTGGTTGACGCCTATGCCCGTGGAAAGGGACGCAACGATATCGTTCTGGAATTTCAGCGTGGCCACCGCCCACTCGTCCGCGCCTGTGGTTGGATTCAGGTGCGCGGCGCCGACAACTGAAACGGGGTCCGCGAAAGGCAGGCCTAATGAAGCTCCTGCCACAAGCCGTGAAATGGAGGCAGTGTAACAGCCGACGTCAAGAATGCCGCCGCCGGCCAGCGCATTGCTCCAGAGCCGGCTGTTGGCATCGAATCCGGCGTGGAATGAGAACGTCGCCTGAATGATGCTGACGTTGCCGATAGCCTTCTCGCGCAGCAGTTGCACCAGCGTTGCCGTTTGCGGATGGCAACGGTACATGAAGGCCTCCATCAGGAAGACCTTGTTGGCCAAGGCTGCTTCGATCATGGCCTGGGCTTCGTACTGGTTCAATGCAATGGGCTTCTCAACGAGGATATGCTTGCCAGCCTCGGCGGCCTTGATGGTCCACTCCGCGTGCTGCGGGTGGGGCGTCGAGATGTAGACGGCTTCAACGTCCGGATCGGCGAGGAGCGCTTCGTAGGTCCCATGGCAGCGGGCAATGCCGAATGCAGCTCCAAAGTGTTTTGCCTTCTCAAGGGTGCGTGAACCGACGGCTGTCAATTCACCCGTCTGCGACACCCGCACTGCCCGTGCAAAAGCCTCGGCGATCGCGCCCGTGGCCAGCAAACCCCATCGGATCTTGTCGCTCATGTTGTTCTCCTATGCCTGTGGTCTGTAACGCAAGCGGGGTGCATCTCTGAATGCGAATGTACGACTCTTGCATAACTGAGGTGAGACAGACAAGGAAATGCGATTGTGCAATGGGAGGCTCTGCAAGTGGCGAGACATCTCAGACTGGAGTGTGAAGGCGCAATCTATCATGTAACGTCACGCGGAAACGAGCGGAGTCACAGGCATGACGCAGAGGCAGATCGCGCGCAGTCTGGGGTTGCGGGACGGGGCGAACGCGTCTTATCTTCTTCTAACGTATCGGGGTCGGTGTCGGTATCGGAATCGGTATCTAGTGTGGCGTGCCGCAGATTCTCGGGTAACGGCCCCGCGGCATGTCATCGATTCCGATACCGATTCCGACGCCGACCCCGGGAAAAGATCCGAATCGAAGAGGGCCAACGCTTTAGATGCGTTTGCCCTGGGGTTGCGGGACGGGGCAGGTTTGTGCAGGATGCTTGCGCAGGCAGGGGCGCGGGTGCGCCGGAACCGCGGCGTTCGCAAGAGGTAGGCATCAATGAGACGCCAACTATGCGCGTGGTCGCCGAGGTAGGTCGATGGATCGTATCGTCTTGAATGTTGAGCCGACAATTCTAAATCCCGTGCGCGTGAAGAATGACGCAGGGCAGATAACAGTGACCGCATTTTATTCAGATGGCTCGCGGCGGGTTCTCAAGCCCTCAGAGGCGGTGATCACGGCGAGGAGCAAAGTCGCCAGCGGGAATGTCGAGGTGGCGACGGTTGAGGGCGGAAAGGTGGTGCCCAAAGAAGGCGGCATAGCAACCATCGAAGCAGCCGTCGCCGAGGGCGGCAGGACCTTCACAGCCTCCGCCGAGGTGGTGGTCGCGCCCTACTACCGCGACTATCACCAGGCCTTGGTGTTGAAGCTCTTCCTCGGCATGGAGGGGGAGCCGGTGGAACGCCTTGTCAACGATCCCACCTTCCGCAAAGGGCACGACGTGATCTGTACGTTCGAGGAAGCAATCGAGGTCATTCGCAAGACCGACAACCTGACGCGCGGAATACCGAAGATTATCTACCTGGTCGGTTGGCAGAGAGGGGGTCACGATCACGGGTATCCCGCATGGAGTGAGGTGAATCCCAGGATGAAGCGGGCGCAGGATGCCACTGCCCTCGACAGCCTGCGGTGGCTTATCCGCGAGGGCCGGAAGTTCAACACGACGGTCAGCCTGCACATCAACATGACGGATGCCTATAAGCATAGTCCGCTTTGGGATGAGTACGTTGCGAAGGACTGTGTCGCAAAGGATGAGAGCGGGCAATTGCTTGTTGCCGGAATCCAGGTGAAGGGCGATGACATGTATAACGTGGTCTATCCCAAAGAATGGGAAGCCGGGTTGGCGCAACGACGCATTGATGGATTGATTGAGATGGTTCCAGAACTGAAAGAGGGACACACCATTCATGTCGATGTGTTCATTGCCAACCGCGACGGCGGCAAGCCGATCAGTCCCTGGCATGTGAAACCAGAGAATGGCGGATTGACCCCGGACACGTATGTCGAAACCCAGCGCAAGATTTTCCACTACTGGCGGGACTGCGGTTTTGATGTCACCGGCGAGGGAACCGGCTGGGCGCACCCGCCGGGCGAGCACTTTGTCGGCTTGCAGGCGATGTCGTGGTGGTATTCATGGGCACCGATGGAGATCCCGGAATGCCTGGGAGCGCGTGGGCGCACCGATCGCGACGGCGACGGCGATTTCCGCTTTGGCTCCAGCATGCACGGTGAGGACATCTGGAAGAATGACAAGACGAATATGCCAGGTTTCCTGGGCATGTTCTGCCGTACGACCCTGCCGTGGTATTACCTGAGCCGGCTGGAGCGGCAGAAGCTTGAGAACGAAGCGCTGCACTACAGCGACGGGGTTGTGGCCCGGACGGAAAACGGGAAACGCATTATTCACAAGGGCGACTTCGTCTTGCGCGAGGATGACAATCTCTTCGTTCCCGCACTGTGGAGAGAGGTGAATGAGATCATTGCCTACAGCAGGGACGGCTACGAGAACAAGGCGTGGCAACTGCCTGCCGATTGGAAGGATGTGAAGGGTGTCGATCTTTACAGGATCACGCTGGAGGGGTGTGTGCCGCTGAAGAAGGGTGTTTCCTTGACCGGCGGTAAACTGAGTGTGTCGCTTGGAAAAGACGAGGCGGTGTCTGTTGTGCCGGCAGGGACAAAGCTTGAGTGAGAATCGAGTCACACGTCGGCTGGCCGTCAATACGTCGGTCTGAAGCCCGCGGAACTTGCGAATCTGTCGGGCGTGGGGTATACGGACGTATCGGATGCAATAAGTTGCTTGCAGTTGCGGATGACCCCATATCTGAAGATGTGACCCCTGTCCCCCCAACCTGGAATCCCGACGCCGGGCGCACGTCTGCAGGCTTTGCGGGACGGCTCGAAGTCGCGGACTCGCGGCAGGACAGCCGTCTCAGCCTCGCCGCCTGGGCCGCGCCGACCGGGGCGGTCGAAACATGGAGCCTTGATGTCTCGACGCCCGCCCCGGCCGACCTGCCGGTCATCTGGCAGGATCGGAATCCGGAGGGGCTCGGCCTGTCGGCCAACCGGCTGCATTTCATGAAAGACGGCCGGCCCTGGCTGCCGGTGATGGGGGAAATGCACTACTGCCGCTGTCCGAACGAATCGTGGGAGGACGAACTGCGGAAGATGCAGGCCGGCGGCGTCGAGATCGCAGCCGCCTACGTGCTCTGGAACCACCATGAACGCGAGCCGGGCAAGTGGGATTGGAGCGGCGACCGCGACCTGCGCAGGTTCGTTGAATGCGCTCGCCAAGCGGGCCTGTTCGTGTGGCTTCGGACCGGACCGTACTGCAATGCCGAGGCCAGGAACGGCGGCCTGCCCGACTGGGTCGAGAAACTGCCGGGCAAGCGCACCAACGATCCGGACTACCTGAAGCACTGCCGGGAGCTGTACCGGCAGATCGGGGCGCAGATCAAGGGGCTCTGCTTCCGCGACGGCGGGCCGATCATCGGCATCCAGCTCGAGAACGAATACGCCTCCGGCCAGGCGGAACACATTGCCGCGCTCCATGCCATGGCGCGCGAGTTCGGCATGCGGGTTCCATTCTACTCCGTCACGGGCAACACGGTGTTCTTCAACACGCAGGATGACGTGATCCCAATGCAGGGCTCTTACGCGTACCGGGGCTGGGAACCCGAAGGAGGCGGACCGACCCATGACTTCCTCTTTGGGGACGATGCGTGGATCATGACCGTAGACTGTCAGCGGTGCTACTACGACTTCAGCCGTTTCCCGCGTGCCGCCGCCGAACTGGGTACGGGCAGCCCGATGCAGGGCGACACGCGCTTTACAGTCGAACCGGCGATCATTGAGGCCGCCGTGCAGAACCAGATCGGCCGTGGGCTCACGTTGCTGGGCTACTACATGTTCCATGGCGGGACGCAGATACCCGGAGTGGAAAGGGACGGATGGCCTCTCACGTATGACTTCCAGGCGCCGCTGGGCGAGTTCGGCCAGCGCTCTCCCACCTACAACCGCTTGCGGCTCTACCACAACTTCCTGAGGGACTACGGCGCCGCCCTCGCCGTGATGCCGTGCTTCAGGGCGACGGATCTGCCGCAGGATCCAGCGGACATCCGCAAGCCCCGGTTCGCCGTCCGCAGTAACGGCAGGAGCGGATTTGTGTTCCTGAACAACACCCAGAAGAACGTCGCCATGCCGGGCAGGCGATTCCGGTTGGCGCTACACACCGCCGCCGGCCCCGTGCAGCTTCCGGACGAATTGCACGCTCCCCTGTTCCTGCGCGACAGAACGTGCGCGATGCTCCCATTTAACATGGACCTGGACGGCATTACGCTCGCGTGGGCCACGGTTCAGCCGTTCGCAAAGATCGAGGTCAACGGTGTCCCGTGGCATTTCTTCTTCTGGGACAGGGCCACGGGTACCATCCCCGTGTTTGGTTTTCACGAAGATGTGGCCATCACGGGCGCCGACGGAAGACGAACAACCGGCAACGCGGTTGAAGGCGGATGCCATGCCGACTTCGAGTGGTGGGACCTGCGCGCCGGCAAAGCGCGCTGCCGCGTATTCCTCTTCTCGAAGGAAATGGCGGAGAGGGTCTACAGGATCAGGCTGGCGGGCATGGAGCGGCTGGTGATCACAGGCGCCCAGTTGATCGAACGTGACGGCGCGATTGAACTGAGAAGCTGTGCGCGGGAATTCGATCTGTCGATCATGCCGCCCCTTTCGACGCCGCTCATCCCGCGACAGGACGCCGTGAAGCTGATCGACGGAGCGAGGACCGCGGTCATGTCCCCCCACACGATCAGGATTCCGGAAACGGGCTTCGCCATAGACGAACCGGTGCTCGGCAAAGACCGGACTAAAGTCAAGGTGCCGGCTCAATGGCCGGATACCTGGAGCGAATTCCTGATCGAGGTTGACTATCTCGGCTCGTCGGCCGACCTCATGGTGTGCGGGAGGAAGAAGACCGACCACCTCATGTACGGCCCTGCGTGGGTCATCGGCGCCAGCCGCTTCATGCCGGACGCGGCGAAGGACGGCATTGAGTTTCAAGTCCAGCCATGGCATGCCGGGATCGCGGGGGTAGCTCCGGAAAAGAAGCAACTGATCCTGGAGGCCGGCGCTTCGGCGGCCGTGATTTGCTCCGTACGCGCCTGGCCTGAATACCGGGTCGAACTCAAGGTCGGCCAGACGTGAATGGCGGGACCGTCTACTTTGTCGATCCCAGAACCGGCGATGATGCAAATGCCGGCCTGACCCCCGGAAAGCCCTGGTGCAGCTTCAGACCCGTCAACGCACTTCGGCTGGGGCCTGGAGACAGGGTTGAGATTCGCCCCGGCACATTCCATGAAACACTCATGCCCATGGGGGCTGGAACCGCCGGGAAGCCGATAGAAATCCGTTTCGCATCGGGCGACTATGACTTCCATCCCGACAACGCAGTAAGGCTCAAGCTGCACATCTCCAACAGCAATGACGATCCGTACACGCCCAAGGCTGTCGCATTCCTCTTTCAGGACATTAGACATGTGCGGATAACTGGCAACAGGACCGACATCTACGTTCATGGTAAGATGATCCAGACGATGTTCGATCATGCTGAAGACGTGGTTCTGACAGGACTGGCATTTGACTACAGAAGGCCGCTGGTCTCGGAGTTCACCGTGGTGAAGGTCGCAGAGGGCCATGCCGATGTAAGGATACACCCTGACTCGACGTATGCCATCGAGAATGACCGGCTCGTGTGGCTGGGCGAGGGCTGGAGGTCGGCCGGTACGGACTTGAACCAGGAATGTGATCCCTCGGATGACGGCCGGGTATGGCGACGGGGCAGCGGTCCTTTGACCGGCGTGACTCGTTTCGAGCGGACGGGTCCCTTCGAGGTTCGTATGTTCTTTGATCAGAATCCGGGATTCACCGCCGGTCGCGTGATCCAGTTCCGGGAGACGTTCCGCGATTGCGCCGCCGGGTTCGTCCGGAGAAGCCGTAACATTGTATGGCGGGACTGCGCGTACCATTTCATGGGCGGGATGGGAATTGTGAGTCAGTTCAGCGAGGATCTGACTTTTGATCACGTCGCCTTTGCCCCTCGCCCCGGATCCGGCCGGACGACCTCGAGTTGGGCGGATATGCTTCATTTCTCAGGCTGCAGGGGAAGGATCGTCGTTGCCGACTGCGAAATGTCGGGATCACACGACGATCCGATCAACGTTCATGGCACGCATCTCAGGATCACAGGCCAGCCCGCCTCACATCAGATACTCCTGCGCTTCATGCATGGGCAGACCTATGGCATCGAGGCGTTTGTGCCAGGCGATGAGGTCGAATTTGTCAGCCACCTCTCCCTTCGCGCCTATGCGACGAATGTCGTCACCGCCGTGGAGGCAAAGGGCGACAAGGAAGTCCTCATTACCCTCGCAAGCCCTTGCCCGGCGGACATTGAGGCCAACGACGTAGTGGAAAACATCACATGGACGCCTTCGGTCGAGGTGCGTAACTGCCGGGTGTCCGTCGACTCGTGCCGGGGTTTCCTGCTGAGCACGCGGCAGCCGGTACTGATCGAGAACAATGTATTCCTGAAGACCGGGATGTCGGCCATTCTTATTGCGGACGACGCGAACTCCTGGTTCGAATCCGGTCCAGTGCGAGATGTCATGATCCGTGGCAACACGTTCATCAAGTGTTCCGAGCCGGTCGTCAACATTGCTCCGGAGAACCACACCGTTAATCCTGATGCGCCGGTGCACAGAAACATCCGCATCATGAACAACACCTTCGACTTGGCCGGCGACATGGCCATTTCCGCCAAGAGCGTCCACGGCCTGACCGTCACCGGCAACGGTTTTTCAACCCGGAAACTGCCGGTGCACACTGTTGCCTGTGCGGGCGTGGTGATCGCAGACAACGTTCAGGGTGATGGGCAGCACCCATAGGGACTGGTTAGTAATCCACCTATTCTTGCGGATCGGCGGTGGGGAGGAGCTTGCGGATGGGGCCACCCTCCGACGGAGGGAGGACCATGGGCGATTCCCGGTACGCATCGCTGAGCCCACCGTCGCTCAGGTACACGGCCTGGAAGCGGTTCGGGTGCGCGGCTAAGAAGCGGTCGATCCCCTCCTTGCTCAGATTAGGCGTGGCGGGGTAGCCGCATTCGAGGACCGGCCGGCCGGTAAAGAACCGGTAGCCCCATGCACCCCGGGCGATGATCAAAGCATTGGTCTCCGTGTTGGCGGCGATCCAGTCCACGTTGGGCGGCGACTGGGTCCGGTACTCGCGCACAAGCGGCCCGCGGTACGGGCGCGGCGGCTTCGGGGGCAGGCGGGCCAGGCCCGCGGAAACCGCGATGGACAGGGCGCAGAGGCCGGCCACGACCCGAGCGGCGTGTTCGGATGAGTGATCCCTGAGAAACTTATACATGGCCGCCAGCGCAAGGATCGCCAGCGGAGGAAAGACCGGGCTCAGCAGCCGCGTATCGATGGCGTCGATCTGGCGCAGCGTCGAGTGCGTGATGAGGAGCGCGGCGTACAGCACGACAAACCAGACGGGCGATGTCCGCGGGTCCGCGATCTGCTGCCGCAGGTCGAGCCGCCGCTGTCGCCGCCAGAGCAGGATCAGATAGAAACCCAGAGCAACCACCAGGGCGGCCAGGGCCAGCGGCACCTGGGCGCGAATCGCCTCCCAGGTGCGGACCAGGTTCATGTTCAGCGTGTTCGGAGACGGGGGCGCTTCCGGGCCGAACAGCCGTCCGTCCATCAGCACGTTCCGCAGCAGCCACGGCCCGGACGCCGCCGCGAACACGCCGCCGAAGAGGAGGGTGTTCGCGAACAGCCGGGTGCGGCGATGCGGGTTCTCCGCATGGAGGTGCCGCTGCAGGAGGGCCAGAAAGCCCACGGGGGCCACGACGATGCCCGCGTAACGCGTCATGAAGGCGCCGCCGCCGAAGACGGCGGCCAGGGCCAGGGCCAGCCGGGACCCCGTCTGGATGTGCAGCACGCAGGACAGGAGAAACGCGAGGACCAGCGCCACGAACGGCGGCTCGGACCAGGCAAAGCCGAAGATCTCCATGCGTACGCCCAGGAGCACCAGCAGCACAACGCAGAGCCCGTGCACGCCTCGTCCCGACAGGCGGCAGCAGAGGCGGGCGCCCAGGAGGCCGGTTGCCACGAGCGACAGAATGTCGATGATCCGGACGGCCATGCCCGTGTCGCACCCGGCCTTCAGGGGCCCGGATAGCAGCAGGGGATAGAGCGGCGGCCAGGGGAGGGACGGGTCCGGGACCTGCGCGGAATTGAGGCTCAGGTGGTAGGTGGCGATGCGGCCTTCCCGCGCGATCGTGCGGGCGATGTCGACGTAGTGCATGGAGTCCGGCGAGAACTGCACGTCCCCCGTGGCCTGCCAGGCGATGACCGCCGCGAAGGCGGCCCACGCGATCAGCCGCAGCGCTGCAAGCCATCGTGAGGATGAAGGCGGCGCATCTGTCATGTCAGCGGTCTCTCTCTGTCTTGCGGGACGATACGTTCAGCCCGGGGGATCTATTCGCCTCGTAGCGGCCGGAATCCCGCCACGCGCGGATCATGGCGCGGTAATTCTCCATCGGCACTTCAGGCTGGACCGCGTTGGAGGCGCCGAGGACGAGCCCGCCGTCGGCCTTGCACGTGGTCAGAAGGTTCCGGGTGGACTGGTACACGTCCTCCGGTTGGCCCCTGAACAGCAGCCCGCAGTCGATGTTGCCGCACAGGCAGAGGCGGCGCCCGACGGCATCCTTTGTCCTGCGCATGTCCATGCCGGCGACCGGATCGATGGCCTGTATCGCGTCCACGCCGGTCGACGCAAGCGCGTCCATGCATCGGGTGAGATCCCCGTCGGTGTGGAGGACGCTGTGCATCCCCATGTTCCGGGCGGCCGTCGCCCACTCGGCCAGATAGGGCAGGATCCAGCGCCGCATCTGCTCGGGATTGAAGAACGGGCCGGAGTTGTCGGCCATGTCCGAGGGCGTGACGACGACCTCCACGCCGCTGTCGCGCAGTCGCTTCGCCGCCTCGATGCCGCTGCGGAGAAACGCCCGCGCCATCTCATCAATGCCCTCGGGGTCGTCCACGAGGCGATAGCAGAACTCGGGTGAATAGTCCGCCCACAGGACGCCGCCGGAAATGGCCGCGAGGACGAGGTCGGGCGGGGCCATTTCCCGAAGTATGGCAGCCTGCCGGAAGCGGGTGTCGCCGGGCATGCAGTAGTAGGCCAGTTGCCCCGGGGCCTTTTCCCAATACACGTTGGGAGTCGTCAGCGCCGCGTACTCCATGTCCGCCGAGACGGCGACCATGATTTCGGCGTTGGCGTGCATGGCCGCTTCCTGACTGGCCGCCGGGAGCGCCTCGAACTCGTGGCCCAGAATGACGTGCCTTCCGGAGGCCGCGTCCCACGCCTGAAACTCCAGCTCCCAGATCGGCACCGCGCCTGCCGGCGTGCGCCGCTCCAGGGCGGCTATCATGTCCTCTCGCTTTCCCATCGTGTGCCTTCCAGCCTGCGCGCTCCCCCGCTTCAGCCGCCGTCTACGGCGAACGGCGGACCCCCATGGCGGCCAGGCGTTGCGCGTGAACGGCCACCCGCGCGGCGAAATTCGCGGCATCGCGCGGCCCCGCCGGCGACCAGACCACTTCCGTGAGCGCGCAGGCGCGGGGATAGACCAGGTTCTCGATCTCCCGCTCGGTGGGGTGGCCGTCGGTCCACATCTGCGCCTGGGCGCCGAGGATGTGCGCGGCCTGCCCGGCGGTGAGCCCCTCGGGGATGGGCTCGAAGCTGTAGACCTTCTCCAGCGGGGTCGTGGTCTCGGGATAGTCGAAGTAGGTGTGCGTCGTGGGGGCCATTACAACATCGTGGCCGGCCTTTGCGGCGGCGATGCCGCCGGCCGTGCCGCGCCAGGCCATGACGGCGGCGTTGGGGGCGAGCCCGCCTTCGAGGATCTCGTCCCAGCCGATCAGGCGGCGTCCCCGCGCGTTCAGGAACGCCTCGATCCGCTTCACGAAGTAGCTCTGCAACTCCTCGTCGTTCGCCAGGTGCTCGGCCTTCTTTTTGGCCTGGCAGACCGGGCACTTTGCCCAGTGCTCCTTGGGACACTCGTCGCCCCCGATGTGAATGTACGTCGACGGGAAGAGCTCGATCACCTGGGACAGCACTTCCTCGAGAAACGCGTAGGTCTTCTCGTTGCCGACGCAGTACTCCCAGTGGTCAAACTCCCCCATGGTGTGAGGAACAGGGCAGTCGAGGTCAGGGTAGGCGATCAGGGCCGGCGTGGAGTGACCCGGCATGTCGATCTCCGGCACCACCGTGATGTGCCGCTCGGCGGCATACCGGACCACCTGCCGGACCTCGTCGTGGGTGTAGGTGCCGGGCTTCACGCCCCGCTTCGGGTCGCCCATCAGGCGCTTGCCGCGGGTGGCGGGATCCGTCAGCCGGGGATAGCCGCGGATTTCCAGTGGCCAGGTGCCCAGGTCGGTGATGTGCCAGTGCAGGATGTTGAACTTGTGAAGCGCCATCAGGTCGATGAAGCGCAGGATGAACGGCAGGTGCTGGAAGTCGTGCCCGGTGTCGAGCATCAGCCCCCGCCACCCGAAGCGCGGTTGGTCCCGGATCTCCACGCACGGGGCTGTCCACGCCACGCCCGGCACGGCGCGCGGTGAGAAGATCTCGGGCGGCAACAGTTGGCGGAAGGTCTGAACGGCGTAGAAGAGCCCGGCCTGGGTCGCGGCAACCAGGGTCACGCCTGCCGGCGAGACGATCAGTTCATAGCCTTCCGCCCCCATGTCGGTTAAGCCCGCGTCCTGGACGAGAACGATGGCGCCCCCGGCGCGTCCGGCGACGGCAGTCGCTTTCAAGTCGAAGCCGGTGGCGGGCCGGAGAAAGTCCGCCAGTTGGGCCGCCGTCGCGCGGCTGGCCTCGTCGGCAACCACAACGGTGCCGGCGGTGAGGGTGAAGAACCCCGCCTGAGGCCGCATCGCGACCGGCCGGGGAATCAGAGAAGGAATCGTGGTGTTCATGCTCGTGCCGCTCCTGTTCAACAGGGCGCGAGTATAGAACGATGGGGTGGCGGTTCAAGCGTTTCTCCATTGAAAGCGCATGCTGAAGTCTCTATCGTCTTGGGCTTTTCAGGGCTCGTCCTCGAAACGGGGGGCGGACGCCGGCAAGGATCGTAACGGGGAGGGACTCGGAAAGATGAAGAAGGCGACGAAGACGACGGCGAAGACAAAGGTCGGCATTATCGGCTGCGGAAACATTTCCGGAATCTACTTCAAGAACCTCTGCACGGTCTTCAAGAACGTCGAGGTCAAGGCGTGCTCGGACCTGGACATGGATCGCGCCAGGGCCAAGGCAGCCGAGTATCCGGGCGTCGCCGCCGTGTCGGTGGCTGAGCTGCTGGCGGACAAGGAGATCCAGGTGGTCGTCAACCTGACCACGCCCCAGGGGCACTTCGACGTCTGCATGCAGGCGGTGCAGGCCGGCAAGAGCGCCCACGTGGAAAAGCCGCTCACCCTCACCCGCAAGGAAGGCCAGACCCTCCTCAGCGCCGCCAAGGCCAAGGGCGTGCGGGTCGGCAGCGCCCCGGACACGTTCATGGGCGCGGGCATCCAGACCTGCCGCAAGCTGATTGACGACGGCTGGATCGGCGAGCCGGTCGGAGCCCAGGCGTTCATGCTGTGCCACGGCCACGAGAGCTGGCACCCGGATCCGGAGTTCTACTACAAGAAGGGCGGCGGCCCCATGTTCGACATGGGCCCCTACTACGTGACGGCCCTGGTCTCCCTGCTCGGGCCGGTGAAGACGATCGCCGGGTCGACGCGCATGACGTTCCCCGAGCGCACGATCACCAGCGCGAAGAAGTACGGCACGAAGGTGGAGGTCGAGGTGCCGACGCACGTGACGGGCATCATGAACTTCGCCAACGGCGCGATCGGCACGATCGTGACCAGCTTCGATGTCTGGGCCGCGACCCATCCGTGCATCGAGATCTTCGGCACCGAGGGCACCCTGAGCGTTCCTGACCCCAACGGGTTCGGCGGGCCGGTCCGGGTGTGGCGGCGCACGCAGGGCCAGTGGATGGATGTCCCGCTGATGTTCAGCTATGCCGACAACGGCCGCGGCATCGGCGCCGCGGACATGGCCCGGGGCATCGCGACGGGGCGGCCGCACCGCGCGAACGGCGACCTGGCGTTCCACGTTCTGGACATCATGCACGCGATCCATGACGCGTCGGATAAGGGCCAGACCATGACGCTGCAGAGCACGTGCGAGCGTCCGATCCCGATGGTGGCCAACCTGCTGGCCGGCGAACTGGACTGAGTCGACGCCCCATGCCTGTGGAACTGCGCTGCGAACACCTGGTGAACCCCACGGGCGTGGAAGACCCACGCCCGCGTCTCTCCTGGCGGCTGGAGGATCCGCGCCAGGGGGCCCGCCAGACGGCCTATCGGATTGTGGCCGCGTCGTCCCTTGGAAAACTCGAGACGAAGCCGGATCTCTGGGATACCGGCGTCGTCCCGGGCGACACCACGCTGGACGTCGAGTACGGCGGCCGCAAGCTCCGCTCCCGGCAGACCGTGTACTGGCGGGTGCAGTCCTGGGATCAGGACCGCCAGCCCACGGAGTGGAGCGCGCCGGCGACGTTCGAGATGGGGCTGCTGAGCCCCGCCGACTGGACCGCCACATGGATCGGGCGGCCGCTGGAGGGGAGCGAGGGCTTCCAGCCCAGCCCCTTCCTGCGGCGCGGCTTCGACCTGGCGGCCGCCCCGGTCCGGGCGCGGCTTTACGTCACCGCCCGCGGCGTGTTCGAGGCCTTCCTCAACGGCGAGCGGGTGGGGCAGGACTGCTTCACGCCCGGCTGGACCGATTACCGCAAGCGCATCCCGTACCAGGTCTACGACGTCACGTCCCTCCTGCGGCCGGGCGCCAATGCCATCGGCGCGATCCTGGGCGACGGCTGGTACGCCGGCTACCTCGGCTGGGGACACACGCGCCACCGCGACGGCGACCAGCTCTCGCTCTGCGCGCAGCTCGAGATCGAGCACGCGGACGGAACCCGGCAGACGATCGTCAGCGACCCATCCTGGAAGACCTCCTTTGGCCCGCTCCTGCGAGGCGACTTCTACAACGGCGAGACCTACGATGCGCGCCGCGAGCTGCCCGGCTGGAGCACGGCGGCGTTTAACGACAGCGCGTGGCAGCCCGCGGTGGCGTTCGACGCGCCCGCCGCGAAGCGGGTCGTGCGCCGGACGCCGCCGGTCCGTCGCCAGGAGGAGCTTCCGACGGCGGCGCTCACCGAGCCGCAGTTCGGCGTGCACGTGTTCGACCTCGGGCAGAACATTGTCGGCTGGGCCCGCATCCGCGTCAGCGGCGCTCCGGGCGACACGGTCACCATCCGCTACGCCGAGATGCTCAATGCGGACGGAACGCTCTATACGGCCAACCTGCGCGCGGCCCGGTGCACCGACGAGTACATCTGCCGGGGCGGCGGCGAAGAGGTCTACGAGCCGCGCTTCACCTTCCACGGCTTCCGCTACGTCGAGCTCACCGGGCTGCGCGCCAAGCCGGCCGCCGCGGACGTCACCGGCGTGGTGCTGCACTCGGAGATCGCTCCGACCGGAACGTTCGAGTGCTCCGACCCGCTCATCAACCGCCTGCAGCAGAACATCGCCTGGGGCCAGCGCGGCAACTTCCTCGAGGCGCCGACGGACTGCCCGCAGCGCGACGAGCGCCTGGGCTGGACCGGCGACGCGCAGGTGTTCGCGCCCACGGCCTGCTTCAACCGCGACGTGGCGGCCTTCTTCACCAAGTGGTGCATCGACGTCGAGGACTCCCAGTTCCCCGACGGCGCCTACCCGCACGTGGCGCCCGACGCGCTGCGCGACGGCGGCCGCGGCTGCGCGGCGTGGTCCGACGCGGGCGTGATCGTCCCATGGACCGTGTACCTGTGCTACGGCGACACGCGCATCCTCGAGCGGCAGTACGACTCCATGGTCCGGTGGGTCGGCTGGCGCATCAAGAACAGCAAGGACCTGATCTGCCGCGAGGCCATGTTCGGCGACTGGCTGGCGCCGGATCCCAACACGCCGCGGGAGGCGATCGCCACGGCCTACTTCGCGCGCACCGCCGAGCTGCTCTCCCGCGCCGCCGCCGTTCTCGGCCGCCGCGCGGATGCCGCCAAGTACCGCAAGCTGGCGGCGCGGGTGCGCGCGGCGTTCAACCGCGAGCTGGTCACGCCGTCCGGCCGCATCATCGGCGACTCGCAGACCGTCTACCTGCTGGCGCTGGCGTTCGACCTGCTGCCGCCGGCGAAGCGGCGCTACGCGCTCGACCGGCTCGTGCGGGACATCACGGCGCGGCAGGACCATCTGTCGACCGGCTTCGTCGGCACGCCGCTGCTGTGCCCCGTGCTCAGCCGCTACGGCCGCACGGACATCGCCTACAAGCTGCTCCAGCAGCGGACCTACCCGGCGTGGCTCTACACGGTGCTGCAGGGCGCCACGACCATGTGGGAGCGCTGGAACAGCTTCGACAAGGAAAAGGGCTTCGGCGACGCGAGCATGAACTCCTTCAACCATTACGCCTACGGCGCAATCGGGGAATGGATGTACAGCACGGTCGCAGGCATCGCCCTCGACCCGGCCAAGCCGGGCTACAAGCACATCCTCATCCGGCCGCAGCCGGGAGGCGGCCTGACCAGCGCCCGCGGCGAACTGCTGACCCGCCACGGACGCGTCGCCTGCGCCTGGACGCTGGAAGGCCGGCAGATGAAGGTCGATGTGACGGTGCCGCCCAACACGACGGCCACGGTCACACTGCCGGGGCGCCCGCCGAAGCGCGTGGCCGCGGGCACGTACGCCTTCAGCGTGCGCCGGCCGGCCGATGCGACCGGAAAACCTTAGCTCGGCACTCGAACAGCACACACCTGGACGCAGCCGGCAGCGGCCGTGCGCGTCCGCCACGGAGGGATGACACGATGCAGACGTCCGCGTTCATTCTGAAGCCCAACGATCGGATCGTGTTCTACGGCGACTCGATCACCGAACAGCATCTCTATACGAACTACGTCGAGAGCTACCTCTCCACGCGGTTCCCCGAGCTGAAGCTCTCCTTCTTCAACGCCGGCTGGGGCGGCGACACGGCGCCCGGCGGCGCAAAGCGGCTCCAGCGCGATGTGCTGAATCTCAAGCCGACAGTGGTGACGCTCTGCTTCGGGATGAACGATGGGCGCTACTGCCCGCCGACGGACGAGATCCGGACCACCTTCGTCGCGGGCCTGCGGGAGATCGTGGCGCGCCTGAAGGCCGCGAACGTCCGCGTCGTCCTGCTCACGCCGGGCATGGCGGACGGCGTGGCGAACCCCGGCCTCGGCGCGGTGGACTACAACCGGCGCGGGCTGCGGATCCTGGCCGATGAGGTCGTGAAGCTGGCCCGGGAGGAGGGTCTGCCCTGCGCCGATCTGAACCGTCTGATGACCGACGTCGACGTCCGCGGCAAGGCGGCCGATCCGACGTTCTGCATGATGCCGGACGGGTTTCATCCCGAGCCGTCCGGCCATCTCGTCATGGCGTTCGGCGTGCTGCAGGCGCTGGGCGTGCCGACGCGGCAACAGTCCGTGACCGTGGACTGCGCCTCGGGCGAAGCGTCGGCGTCGGAGGGAATCACCGTCCGCCGGCCGCGCCGCCACGAGGTCGGTTTCCGCCTGGACCTGAAGCTGGACCGGCTGCCGTTTTTTGTCGAGCCGGCCGCGCGCAAGGTGCTGCCCTTCCTGCCGTTCCAGGAGACCTTCAACGCGCTCACGCTGGTGGTGCGGAGCCTGCCGTCGGCCAGCGCGTCGCTCCGCGCCCAGGGGCCCAGCCGCCCCGAGTTCCTGCGCGCCCAGCTCGAGGCGGGCATCAACCTCTTCGACCAGTGGATGCTGTCGCCGGTGCGCAATGCCGAGGCGATCCACCGCTACACGGCGGAGAAGGACCAGATCTACTTCCGGCTCTGGCGCGGCCTGGCCCTGAACGGCGAGAATTCCACCTACTACAACTCCAAGCTGCACAGCGCCGTCATCCGCCTGGGGCCGGGCATGGAGCGCGGCCGCGAGCACCTGCTGGCCAAGGCCGCGCTCAGCTGCGCGCTGCACATCGTGGCCACCGACAAGCCGAGCGAGGTGCTGCTGGACGGAGACTTTGTCAGCCAGTGGAGTCTCCGGGGCGCCTATCCGCGGCCGTACGACCAGGACCGCCTCGGCGGCGAGGCCGCGTTCTCGGCCAAGGCTCCGGCCCTGGGGCCGGACTGGGTCAGCGCCGATCCTGCGTGGCCCGCCTCGCAGATGATGCTAAAGGCCTTCGGCCAGCAGTCCGAGTGCTTTGCCTACGCCGTGACCCTGGTGGAGTCGCCCGTCGCGCAGCGGGCCGAGCTGCTGATCGGCAGTGATGACGGCGCGGCGGCCTGGCTCAACGGCGAAGCCATCCACAGCAACCTCGATGCCCGCCGCGGGCTGGCGCCGGATCAGGACCGCGTCCCCGTACGCCTCAAGGCCGGGCCCAACGTGCTGCTCCTCAAGATCACGCAGGGCGATGGCGACTGGGGCCTCTGCGCCCGGTTCGCCGGCCTGCGCCGTCCGCTGAACGAGCGCCGCCCGCCGCAAAACGCTTGATCGCCGGTTGCGCGTGCGCGGTTCGTCGACCGTGAACCAGCTCGACACGGCGACCGTTTCTGGAGAGTGTCCGTTTTCTCGACATGCGGGTCCTCGTGGTGAACATCCCACGGCAGAAGGTCATCACCAAGGACAACGTCCCGGCAGAGATTGATGCCGCGCTGTTCTTCATGGTCGCCGACAGCGAGAAGGCGGTCATAACCATCCAGGACTTCCGGTTTGCCGTCGCGCAATATGCGCAGGCCGCCCTGCGCGATGTGGTCGGCGGTTTGACGCTGGACGAGCTGCTTTCGGAGCGGGAGCAGATTCAGACGCGCATCAAGGAACACGTGGAAGAGCGGGTCAAGGAATGGGGCCTGCGCGTGGATTCCCTCCGGTTGCAGGACATCGAGTTGCCGGAGGACCTGAAGCGGATGATGTCTCGCCAGGCCTCCGCTGAACGGGAGAAGCGCGCCACCATCACGAAGGCGGAAGGCGACAAGCTGGCGGCGGTCAACCTTGCCGAGGCCGCCAAGATCATGTCGGAAAGTCCGATTACGCTCCAGCTGCGCACGCTGCAGACGATCGACGGCCTGGGCCCCTCGCCCTCGAACACCGTTGTGCTCTTCCCTGCCCAAATTGGAGACCTTCTGCAGCGTCTCTCAACGAAACCTGCGAAAGAGTGATCGGCGGTCGAGTCCCCCCGTCCGCAAGCTCCTAGTCCCGCAACCCTGAACGTTGAGCGTTCATTTCAGCTTTCTGTTTTCAGCTTTCAGCTTTTGCGTTCAGGAGGATGTGTCGCGGATCGGGTCGAACGGATCACCCGCCATCCCGCCCCGCATGCGGCGTTGTCGTGACCGGCGCAGACCGGAAGTCTGGCGCCGGTCACGCCGCCTTGCCTGCGGGGCGGTCTGACGAGTTCCCGTTCGAGCGGCGGATACGCCGCAGCCCGATCCGCGCCACGTACGCCACCGCCCCAGCCCTGCGGGCGGGGCGGTAAAGGGAGCGCGTGCCCGCATATTTCGCCCCCTCCCACAGTCTTCTGAACGTTGGGCGTTATGCGTTGGGCGTTCATTTCAGCTTTCCGTTTTCAGCTTTCAGCTTTCTTCTCCCCCCCCTTTACTCTTGCTTTGCGTGGGGGAGCACGTAGGCTTCCCCGCTATGTCTCGGCCCGAGTTCCGGGTCCGGCGTCACGAGAGCGGGAGGTCACTATGAGCATGCGAAGCGTCCGTTCAGCCGTTTGCGCGGCGTCCATCATGGCCCTGGCGATGCCGTCGGCCCAGGCACAGGGGAAGAAGGACATGGAAGTCACCAACTTCAAGAGCGGCGAGGTCATCCGCTACACGACCCCGATCATCATCGGCACCCTGGCCGACGAGAAGGCCGAGAAGGTGGTTCTGGTCAACGAGACCTCCAAGCGCAAGACGGCCACCATGACCGGCCTGGCCCACAAGGGCCGGTTCAAGGTCCTGGCCGACCTGGTGCCGGGCGAGAACAAGCTCGTGATTAAGGCCGGCAAGGAGTCCGTGCCGCTGAAGCTCACGTTCAAGCCGCAGACCAACCCGCACCTCGTCCGCGCGGTCTATTACACCGACAAGACCGGGACCACCCGGTTCCCGAGCCCGGTCTCGAACGAGACGTACGATGTCGAAGGCAAGCTGAGCACGGCCATGCTGCTGATGCAGAGCTTCACCGCCGAAGCCATGAACCAGAACGGGTACGGGCGCAAGACGTTCAACGTGGATCTGCAGCCGGATGGCACCGTCAAGGCGTTCGTCGTGAAGGGGAACGTGGAGCCCAACTCCGGCCTGAACAACGGCGCGGTGGATGAGGCGATCAACAGCCAGGCCAGGCGCGATGGCCCGACGTACTACCTGGTGCTTCTCGGCAACGGCATGGGATACACCGCGGTCGGCGGCGGCGGCAAGGCCACCATGGGCGGATCGACCATCTATACCTGGCCGAACAGCATCGACCAGGCGCAGGCTGCGTTCATGGATGCCACGCTGATTGATGGCGAGAGGTTTCACGTCGACGCCGTCGGGCGCGACGCCTTCTGGGCCAACTCGTCCACCTGCATCGGCGCGTGCCTGCACGAGATCCTGCATGTGCTGTATCTCCCCCACAGCATGGACGGGTTCTGCGTCATGACGCGCGGGATCGACTACTTCAACCGGATGTTCACGCTGGTCGATCCTCCGTCCAAGACGAGCGCGACCCCCTACGAGTTCAATGACGGGGAGGTTGCGCGGTTGGCCAAGGTCTCGGCCAACAACCTCGTGGCGCACCGCTTCATGCAGATGGACGAGATCAAGTACACGGACAAGACCACCCCGGAGATCATCCCCGACCTCGAGAAGCGCGAGATCGTGGTGAAGGATGAGATGGGCATCGTCTTTGTCGGCCTGGAAGTGCTGTATGCCAACCCCGGTGCGGATTTCTGCCTGCCGATCGACCCGAAGAAGCCCTGGCCCAAGGAAGTGGTCATCCACGAGAAGGACTGGGAGCGCTTCGGCGACGGTCAGTTCCAGGTGCGGGTCATCAACTCCGAAGACCGCGGCAACACGGACCGGGATCCGCTACGCGGCCAGTATGGCCAGAAGCTGAAGAAGTAGAGCTGGCCGGCTCCTCACGTCATCCGCGCGCCGCGACCGTGGCGCGCGGATGGTTTCAGGCGGGATGAGCTTGATCCTGTCAATCCCGTCAATCCTGTCGGCATCTGACCCGGCTCGAACGGACCTAGAGCCGCTCGGTGATCCGGCGCCCGTGATCGAAGAAGTACTTCAGCGTGTCGTGCTCCACCTCGGGCGGGATGGAGTGGTCGGAGTGCAGGATGTAGCCGGTGCCCGCCTTCAGCACGGGGATGATCTTGCGGTTCAGCTCCTCGTCGATCGCCTTGAAATCATTGGTGCCGACGACGCGGATGTCGATGCCGCCGCAGAACGAGATCTTGTCGCCGAACTTCTGCGCGAGCCGCGGCAGGTCCATGCCGGCCTTGACCTCCATCGCCTGCAGGCAGTCCATGCCGGCCCGGATCAAGCCCGGCACCAGCGGCTCCACGAAGCCGCACGAGTGCACGATGACCTTGAGGCCCAGGCCATGCGAGAAGTCGAAGAGCTTCTTGTGGCCCGGCTCGACGATGTCTTCGTACATGGCGGGTGACATGAAGGGCTTCTCCTTGAACCCCATGTCCTCGTAGGACCACATCGCGTCGGGCTTGCCTTCCTCCGCGAACAGGCAGTCGAGGTGGCGGATCGTGAAGTCGGCAAACGTCAGGACCATGTCCTTGACCCAGTCCGGATCCAGGGCCATGCCCATCAGCATGTACTCGTGGCCGCAGACCGGATGCATCTGCTCGAAGGGCGCGACGCCGGCCCATACGAACGCGCGCTGCTCCTCGTCGGCCTGCTTCCGCGTGTTGCGGTACCACTCGAACGGGATGCGTCGGCGGTCCAGGCTGAGCAGGTGCGGCTTCACGTGCCGCTCCCAGCTCTCGCGGTCCTTGACCGTGAAATCCACGTGCTCCGGCGTGCCGGACTTCTTCTTCCAGTAGCGGAGCTTGGCGCCGTTGCCGTCGAGCCGCAGGATCGTTTCCTCCGTCTCCTCCACGGTGACGGACTCGAAGTTCAAGTCGGCCGTGCTGTTCAACCACCCGGCGCCGCGCCAGCTCATGTCGAAGTGCGTGCAGTGGTCTTCGCCTTCCTTGAGCTTGCCCTGCTGGGTGTACTTCTGCGTGGTCTCGCCCCATAGCCCGTCGCCGCAGGGGAGCTGGTCAACGGGCTTGCGGTTGAGAGCGTTGAGAAAACGTTCCTTGTGCGTCATCGGCATGTGTGCGCCTCCCCGACTAGTGGGTTACGGCCGCGCATCCTACCGCATGGCGTCGGTTCTGCAAGCCGCAAAGGTGTTGCCCGCCGGAAGGGCGATTGCTAGTCTCCAGCGTCCTTCGGGGCGACAACCATGCGGGAGACGTGACCATGACCGGAAAGATGACGTGGCTGGCGTTGGGGGCGATGTGGGCGACGGGCGCGATGGCGGCGGAGACGGTCGGCTGGCGGGCCGATGGGGCCAGCGCCTTTCCGAAGGCGGAGCCCCCGCTGCACTGGTCGGCGACGTCGAACGTGGTCTGGAAGACGAAGCTGCCGAAGTGGTCCAACGCAACGCCGATCCTCGTCGGCAAGCGCCTGTTCGTCTCCGCCGAGCCCAACCTGCTGCTCTGCCTGGACAAGAAGACCGGCGAGATCCTCTGGCAGAAGGACAACCCGAATCCCGACGCCGCGGCCGCGACTCCGTCGACGCATGAGAGCAACGGGTACTCCTCGCCCACGCCGGTCAGCGACGGGCGGACGGTCTACGCCCTGTTCGGCAACGGCATGGCCGCCGCCTATGATGTCGACGGGAACCGTAAATGGTTCGTCGCAGCGGGCCGCCCGCGACAGGGCTGGGGCCACAGCGCCTCGCCGCTGCTGGCCGACGACCGCCTGTTCGTCGTGGTGGAGGACGAAGCCAAGGCGCTGAACGTGTCCGACGGCAGCGTGCTGTGGTCGACGAACGCCGTGCAGGCCTGGGGCTCGCCCGTGCACGTGCCGGCGAAGGGCGGCGACCTGGCCTTCAGCGCCGGCGGCTGGGTGTACTCCCTGGCGACGGGCGAAGTGGTGGCGAAACTTCCGAAACTGGAATACAACTCCGGGCTCGTGGCCGACGGCCGCCTGTTCTGTATCCAGGGCGACAGCAAGGCGTACGACGTGGCGCAGACGTCCGGTGCCGCGCCGACGTTCAAGGAGGTCTGGAGCGCGGGCATTGCGAAGGAGCGCTACTACGCATCGCCGGCCGTGCTCGACGGGCTGGTCTATGCCGTCATGCAGCGGGGCACGCTCTCGGTGCTCGACGCCAAGACCGGCGAGCGCAAGAGCGAGACGAACCTGGCGCTCGACGGGACGTGCTACCCCAGCATCGTGACGGCCGGCGGCTACGTGTTCGTCGGCAGCGACAGTGGCAAGACGATCGTGTTCAAGCCCGGGCCGACGCCCTCGGCCGTCGCGACCAACTCGCTTGAGCAGTTCCGCGGCACGCCGGTGTTCGAGGGCAAGCGCATGTACGTGCGCGGCTTCGAGCACCTGTACTGCATCGGCAAGTAGCGCGCTCGCTTCGTGCGCCGGAGATCCCTCACTGCGTTCGGGATGACACGCGTGCCGGCCGAAGCAGGAGTCGCCGCGCTAGCCCTTGATCGCCGCCTCACGTTCTCGCAGCGTGCGGACCGTGTTTTCCACCAGCAGGTCCAGCTTCCGCGGGTCCGGCTTGCCGTACATGGCGGGGTAGGGGTCGCCTCCCGGCCCAAGCGGCTCGGGCGTGCAGTAGTGCCCCGGGGCGTTGTAGCCCACGAGGTAGAGGGCGCGCAGAATCGTGTCGACGTCCATCTGCCCCTCGCCGAACGCGCACCGGTTGCTGTCCGCCATGTGCAGGTTCACCAGGCGCTTCCCGGCGCTGAGGATGGCCTCGCCGCTGTGCGACTCTTCGGTCCACATGTGGTAGAGGTCGCCGTTGATGTGCTGCACGCCGGGGTGGGCGACGGCGGCGATGTACTTTTCGGCGTCGGCGATGGTGTGGCACAGGCTGGTCTCCGCCGAGCGGATCGGCTCGATGGCCGCGCGCACCTTGTGCTTCACAAACTCGTCCGCCACGGAGCGCAGCACGCCCACGGACCGTTCAAACTCAAAGGCGTCGATCGCGGCCGGGCGGCCGACCGCCGCCGGAACCACGAGCAGGTACGAGCCGCCCATCTCGGCGGTCATCGCCACCTGGCGCCGGACGTAGTCGATGGCCCGCTGCTGCACGTGCGGCCGGTTGCTGGACAGGTCGCAGTCCGGGCTGAACATGCCGCAAATGCCCGCCACGCTTACGCCGTGGTCCGCCAGCAGCTTGCGGGTCTCCTTCGTCTTGTATCCCAGGTCCGCGCCGTAGCGGTTGCCGTGCAGCTCGATGTAGCGCACGCCGTTCTTGGCGAGGCGCTGGACGGAGCGCTCCAGGGGCTCCATGCCGAAGCCCCAGTTGCTCCACGAAATGTCCAGCGGCCGCTTCACCGCCGCGGGCTTCCGCTTGCGCAGCTCGTCGAACTGGCGCTTGATCGCATCGCTCTTCTTCTCGTAGTTCTGCTTGCCGGCCATGATGTGCCTCCCGTTCCCACCGCGGCTCCGCGCCGACCTTCCGGCCGCGCGCTGCCGCCATCGGTTTGACATCCTACAAACGGCTGTGGGACTATGCAACGCCATTGCCCGGCCGCCCGCACGGGGCGGCCCTTCGGCTTTTGTTTCAGGCACAGGAGACACACCGCGATGAGCAGCGACAAGACGTGCACGACGCTTTGGTACTCGACGCCCGCAGGGGACTGGCTGGAGGGGCTGCCGGTCGGCACGGGGCGCCTGGCCGGGATGGCGATGGGATGGGTCAAGACCGAGCGCATTGCGCTCAACCACGAATGGCTCTGGCGTGGCGGGTATCGCCACCGTGACAACCGCCCCGTGGCGGACCGCCTCCCGAAGGTGCGCGAGCTGCTGCTGGCCGGGAACTACGAGGCCGGCACCGAGGCCGGCAACCTCGCCTTTGGCGCCAGCGTCGGCGACGGCGGCCACGGGCGGGTGGACCCCTACCAGCCGGCGGGGGATCTCTACCTGGAGTTCAATCACGGCTCCGTCGGCCACTACCGGCGCGAACTGGACTTGGAAACGGGGCTGGTCACGATCGCCAACCAGACGAACCGAGGGCGGTTCCACGAGGAGGTCATCGCCGACCTGGAGCACGACCTGCTGCTCGTGCGCATCACCTACCGGGGCGGCGATCCCGACCACCTTCTGGATTTCGCCTGCCGCGTGTGGCTCGACCGCAGTTTCGACTCCGGGTGCCGGCTGACGAAGTCCGCCGACGGCGACACGCTGCGTCTCGGCGGCGCCATCGAGGGCGGCACGCGCTTCGCCGTGCAGGCGCGGCTCTTTGCGCGCGGCCCGAAGGTGTCGCTCGATCACGGCACCGACGCGCGCTGCATGGTTACCGGCGTGAACGAGCTGATCGTGGCCGTGGATGTGGACACCGACAGCAAGGGCGGCACCCCCGACGCCGGGCGGCGGCTGGCCGAGTTCGAACCCGGGTCGTGGAAGGACGTGCTGGCGGCCCACCGCGCCGCGCTGCGCCGCTACACGGGCCCCTTCGCCCTGGACGTCCGGGCCGCGGGCCCGGACCTGCCCACCGACGAGCGCATCCGCCGCGTGCGCGACGGGCACCGCGACCCGGCCCTGTCCGTCCTGTACTATCATTACGGCCGCTACCTGCTGGTCGCCTCCTCTGCGCGCGGCGAACTGCCGGCGAACCTGCAGGGCAAGTGGTGCGAGGATCTCAATCCGCCGTGGGAGTCCGACTATCATCACGACATCAACCTGCAGATGAACTACTGGGCCTGCGAGGGCGGCGGCATGCAGGAGGCCGCCGAGGCGCTGCTGCAGCACATCGAGCGCTTTGCGCCGCATGGGCGCAAGGCGGCCATGGACCTGTACGGCTGCCGCGGCATCTGGATGCCGATCCAGACGGATGCGTGGGGTCGCTCGACCCCTGAGTCCAGCGGGTGGGCGGTGTGGGTCGGGGCCGCGCCGTGGCTGGCCCAGCACCTGTGGTGGCACTACGAATACAGCCTGGACGACGCGTTTCTGCGGGATCGCGCGTATCCGTTCATGAAGGGCGTGGCGGAGTTCTTCGAGGACTACCTGATCGAGGGCGAGGACGGCACGCTGCTGTGCGTGCCGTCGCAGTCGCCGGAGAACACCTTTGAGGAGGGCAACCGCCGGGCGCCGGTCACGCTGTGCGTCAACTCCTCGAGCGACCTGGAGATGATCTGGGACCTGCTGACCCACGCGGTGCGCGCCGCGGAGATCCTGGGCGCGGATCCGGACAAGCGGCGCCTGTGGAGCGGGATGCTGGAGCGCCTGCCCGTGCCGGGCGTCGGCTCGAAGGGGCAGCTCCTGGAGTGGAACCGCGAGTTCCGCGAGTGTGAGCCGGGCCATCGCCACGTGTCGCATCTCTTCGGCCTGTTTCCCGGCGAGCAGTTCTGCCCGTTCCGCACCCCGGAGCTTTACCGCGCGGCCTGCCGCGCGCTCGAGCTGCGGCTGGCCGCCGGCGGCGGACACACCGGCTGGAGCCGCGCCTGGATGGCCTGCCTGTTCGCCCGCATGGGACAGGGCGATCTCGCGATGACGCACCTCGAGCATCTCATCACGGATTTTGCCAGCCGCTCGCTGCTCGACCTGCATCCCCCGCGCATCTTCCAGATCGACGGCAACCTCGGCGGCGTGGCGGCAGTGCAGGAGATGCTGCTGCAGAGCTACCACGGCGACCTGCACCTGCTCCCGGCCCTGCCGGCGAACTGGCCGGAGGGCGACGTGAAGGGGCTGCGCGCGCGTGGCGCCTTCGACGTCGACATCGCCTGGCGCGGCGGCGCCGTGGTCGAGGCCAGGATCACGTCGCGCAAGGGCACCCCCTGCCGGATCGTTGACCCGCAGGGCGCGCTCGCGGTCCGGACGGCGGGCGGCGCGGCCGCGGCGCTGAAGCGCGACGGGCACGTGGTGACGTTTGCCACCACCCCGGGCGCGACGTACACCGTGGCTCCGAAGAACGCCTGAGACGGAAATACACGATGACACACCCATACCAGGATCCTTCGCGGCCGGTGGCCGACCGCGTGACTGACCTGCTGGCGCGGATGACCCTCGACGAGAAGGTCGCGCAGCTCACCCAGATCGGCGTCGGCGGGCTGCCGGCCGAGGCGGGCGCGAAAGACGCGCTGGACAAGGAGCTGGCGCACGGCCCCGGCGTGCTGTGCGTTAACTTCTGCGAGCCGCTGGCGGATAACGCCGCCAAGATCCGCACGGCCCAGCACTACCTGCGCACGCAGAGCCGCCTCGGCATTCCGGCGCTGGTGTGCTGCGAGGCCATCCACGGCGTCATGGCCCCCGGGGCCACGACCTATCCCCAGGCCCTGGCTTTGGGCGCGACGTGGGACCCCGCGCTCGTGCGCGAGATGGGGGTGCAGATCGCCCGCGAAACCGCGGCCGCGGGCGTCAACCAGGTGCTCTCTCCCGTGCTCGACCTCGGGCGCGATCCGCGCTACGGCCGGATCGAGGAGTGCTACGGCGAGTGCCCGACGCTCGTGTCGCGCATGGGCAACGCCTACATCACTGGCATGCAGGGCGCCAACGCCCAGGCGGGGCTGGCCCCGGACAAGGTCTACTGCATGGCGAAGCACTTCGCCGGCTACAGCATTCCCGCCAACGGCATCAACATCGCGCCGGTCCTGATCGGCGAGCGCGAGATGCGCGGCCTGCACCTGGTGCCCTTCGAGGCGGCCATCCGGGAGGCCGGCGTGATGGGCGTCATGCCGTCGTACAATGCCGTGGACGGCATGCCGAGCCACGCCAGCCGCTGGCTGCTCAACGACCTGCTGCGGGACGAGTGGGGCTTTGCCGGCTACGTCTATTCCGACTGGGGCGGGATCGAGATGAACTGCGTGCACCGCGTGGCCGCCGATCGCGCCGAGGCGGCCCGCCTGGCGCTGGAGGCTGGCGTCGACATCGATGCGCCGACGCCGGTGTGCTACTCGCTGATCCCCGAGCTGATCCGCACCGGCCGCCTCGACGCGGCCCTGCTCGACCGGGCCGTGGCCCGCGTGCTGCGCGCCAAGTTCGTGGCCGGCCTCTTCGATGGCCGCCGGAACGAGGGCGATCCGGAGGCGGTGAAGGCGATCATTCGCTGCCCTGAGCACGTTGCCCATGCGCGGCGGCTGGCCGAGGAGTCCATCATCCTGCTCAAGAACGAGGCCGCGCTGCTGCCGCTGGATGCCGCACGGCTGCGCAACCTGGCCGTGATCGGCCCCAACGCCGACCAGGTGCAGTTCGGCGACTACAGCTGGACGAAGAGCAACCGGCATGGGATCAACGTTCTGCAGGCGCTGAAGACGGAGCTCGGCGGCCGCGTCACGATCCGCTACGCGAAGGGCTGCGACCTCGCGGGCCTGTCCACGGACGGCTTCGCCGAGGCCGTGGCGGCCGCCCGCGCCAGCGAGGCGGCGGTGGTCGTGCTGGGCGACACCAGCATCATCTACAGCGGCGTGGGGTGGGAGGACGCCACGGTGCCCATGGCCACGGTCGGCGAGGGCTGCGACGTGAGCAACCCCGTGCCCCCGGGCGTGCAGGAGGACCTGGCCCGGGCGGTCATTGCCACGGGCACGCCCACGATTGTCGTCCTGCTCAACGGCCGCCCCTACTGCATCCCGTGGCTGAAGGAACATGCCGCGGCGATCGTGGAGGCGTTCTATCCCGGGGAAATGCAGGGGCCGGCGCTGGTGGACGTGCTCTTCGGAAAGGTGAACCCCTCGGGGCGCCTGCCCGTGACCGTTGCGCAGTCGGCCGGCCACATCCCTTGCACCTACGACTTCGGGCCCTACGGGCGCGGCTACTATCACAAGCCCGGCGCGCCCGGCGCACCGGGGAGGGACTACGTCTTCGACTCCCCCGATCCGCTGTGGGCGTTCGGGTACGGGCTCTCCTACACGCGGTTCAGCTACTCCGGCCTGGAGATCCGCACGCCGCGCGTGGCTGCCGCCGGCGGGAGCCTGGAGCTGGCCTTCAAGGTGGCCAATGATGGCGACCGCACGGGCAAGGTGGTGGCGCAGGTCTACTGGCGCGACCTGGTGGCCCAGGTGGCGCCGCCGGAGAAGCGGTTGCTGCGGTTCGAGAAGATCGAGCTCCGGCCCGGAGAGACGCGCGAGGTTTCGCTGACGGTGCCGGTCGGCGAGTTCCGGTCGCTGACGGTCGACGGCCGCTGGATCATTGATCCCGGCGAGATCGAGATCCAGGTGGGCGACAACGCCGAGGCGATCAGCCTCAAGGGCGTGTTTGCCATTCATGGATGAAGACGAAATGAACAAACGCGTCCTTATGCTCGGCCTCTTGATGGCCCAGACCGCGAGCGCGGAGGTCGCGGTGACCGGGACAGTGCGCGTAGCAGCCATTCAGTGCCCCTCGGTCATGGGCGAGACGGCCGGAAACGTCCGCAACATCTCGGGCCTTGTCCGTCAGGCTGCCGGCCGCGGCGCAAAGATCGTCGTCCTGCCCGAATGCAGTGTGCAGGGCTACCTCGACCCTACCACGTGGACCAGTTGGTCAACCTCGGGGGTTGGAGACACGATGCCCGTGCGCGGGGTTGCGGAACCGGTGCCCGGTCCAGCAACGGAGCTGTTGGGACGTCTAGCAGATGAGTTGAACATCTACCTGTGTGTCGGGCTTGTGGAGGCGGCCACCAACGGGTTCTTCAATTCCCAGGTGCTTCTGTCCCCGGACGGGACCATCCTTGCGCACCATCGAAAGAAGTCCCTGTGGACACCGGGGGACACGACCTGGTGCACGCCGGGGGATCTCCCGGTTCAGGTTGTGAAGACCGAGTTCGGCAACCTGGGTCTCATGATCTGTTTCGACTTCCACACGCTGCCTCCGCTCCTCGCGAAGCGGGGTGCAGACATTGTGCTCTACTCGGTGGGGTGGTTCGGGCCCAATGAGTCCAACTGGTTTAGAAACGTGTTCCCGCAACAGGCGATCGTGCCTTATGGGTTCGACGTGGTTGTGTCCAACTGGTCAAGCCCGACAGAAGCCCAGGAATGGCCCGGCCGGGGCCACAGTTGTATCATCACCCGCGAAGGGAAGGTCCTTGCCATGTCAGAGTCCGTGTCCGGAAACGACATCGTGATGGCCGATCTGGAAATCAGGAAGAGGCGGGGCCCGGCGCCTGAGGAGTCGGCTCGCGAACCGCGCTGATGACGGGACTGGATAGACAACAGGACTGCCGTTTGGCGGATGGCATCCCCCCGTCCATCCTGTGAATCCCGTCAAAAAAAACGACCAGGGCTGGCAGGGCGTGAAATCCTGCCAGCCCTGGTTGTTGCTCCGAAAACTCAGCCGCCGTACTCGGGGCGGTGCACGTCGGCGCCGAAGAGGACCGGGTGCGCCGGCAGGCGGTCCTTCAGTCCGGCGTACTCATCGCGGCCCTCCGTCAGCGGAAGGGCGATCTGGCCGCCGTCCGCGGCGGACCGCATCATCGCCGCCATCGTCATGAAGCCTTCGTAGGCGTTGGCGAAGCTGCAAACGTGCTCGGGGCCGCCGTCCAGCCAGACCGCCATCTCGCGGATGTAGGGCGGCATGTCCAGGTCGTAGTTCATCGCGCCGTCGCCG
>CAZJBP010000004.1:0-1195 GCA_964544115.1 uncultured Victivallales bacterium
ATCGTCTGCTCGATCACGCGCCGGCCAGCGAACCCTATCAGGGCCCCTGGTTCGGCAATGTTGAGGTCGCCCACCATGGCAAAACTGGCCGATACGCCTCCGGTCGTCGGATGGGTGATAATCGATATATACGGTATCTTCGCAGCGTCCAGGCGGGCGAGCCCGGCACAGGTCTTGGCCATCTGCATGAGGGAGATAATGCCTTCGTGCATGCGCGCTCCGCCCGAAGCGCTAACGATGAGGAGAGGCGTGCGGTGCTTGACCGCATCCAGCGTGGCGCGCAGGATCCGCTCGCCTGTCCCGCTGCCGAGGCTGCCGCCCATGAAGTCGAAATCCATGACCGCCACGACCACCCGGATGCCGCCGATCTTTCCCCGCCCGGTCAGCACGGCCTCCTTCAGGCCGGTCTTCTGGCGCGCTTCCTCGACCTTCTCCTTGTAAGGGCCCTTGGCATCAACGAACTCGAGCGGGTCGGACGCGCCCACGTTCGCGGCAATCTCGCTGAAGCTCTTGGCATCCAACAGGATGTCGATTCTCTCACGACAGGTCAACCGGTCGTGGAAGTTGCACTTCGGGCAAACCTTAAGCCCCTTGTGCCACTCCTCCTTAAAGATGTGCGCCTTGCAGGACGGACAAATCACCCACATGTCCTCGGGTTTGACCGCCGCAGCCTCAATCGTCTGTTTTGTTCGTTTAAACCAGCCCATGGGGAATCGCCCTTTCCGGGGTGAATTCGGGGGGCATTATTCGGGTGAGGGGGGTCGGATTCAAGCTGAAAACCGGAGGGCGACTCCTTCGGCCCCCTGAAGGAGGACGAAAAAGGAGGCGTGGCGGGGTCGCGTCCACGGGAAGAATGCGGGGCAGCGGGTCGCGGAACCGCTGGCGCGGCGCGGGGTGACGTGCTATACCCTGCCGGCGTGAGAGTGACCGGTGGAGAACTGGGCGGGCGAACCGTCCGCACGCCTTCGGGTGACGCGGTGAGACCCACCCAGGACCGCGTGCGTGAGGCGCTGTTCTCGTCTCTGGCCGCGCGCCTTCCGGGCTGCCGATTCCTGGACCTGTTCGCCGGGAGCGGCAGCGTGGGGATTGAGGCCTGGAGCCGCGGCGCGGCGGAGGTCTGGTGGGTCGAGGCACACGCCCCCACCTGCCAGGTGTTGCGCGACAACTTGCAGTCCTTGGGGGTCACCGGCTCGGG
>CAZJBP010000004.1:1295-40493 GCA_964544115.1 uncultured Victivallales bacterium
CCGGCCGGGTGGACCGAGATCTGGTCTCGCACTTACGGCTGCACGCAGTTACGCATGTTTGTCCCCCGCGTCGAGCCATCCGCGGCGCCCCTCTAAGAGGATAAGCCTGGCGGCGACCCTTGGCCTCCGGGAAGCATTTCGCGCGTGAAAAGGGATGCGCGCTCCGCTACAAAGGGGGCTGAGGGATTCGCAGAGCGAGGACGGAAGGTGGAAAAGCAGACCATGCAAAGCTCGAACGACGTGGGGGCAATGATCCAGTTGGCGATCTACGCAGGCACCTTCGATCCCCTCACGCTCGGGCACTGCGACTTGATCAAACGCTCGGCGGAGCTCTTTCCGAACGTGATCCTGGGCATCAGCACCCATCCGGGCAAGAATGCGATGTTCACGCTCGACGAGCGCGTGGCCATGGCGAAGCGCGTGGTGAAGGGGCTCAGAAACGTCAAGGTGCTGCCGTTCTCCGGCCTGCTGGTCGATTTCGCGCGCGACCGCGGCGCACGGGTGCTGATCCGCGGCCTGCGGGCCTACTCGGACTTCGAATACGAGTTCCAGATGGCCCTCACGAACCGCAAACTGGCGCCGGAGATCGAAACGCTCTTCATGATGCCCAAGGAGATTCACAGCTACGTCAGCTCCAGCACCGTGCGTGAGGTCGCGCAGTTCGGGGGCGATGTCAGCCAGTTCGTCCCGGCCGCGGTGCTGAGCGCCTTGCGCCGCAAGTTGGGCCTGCCGGCCAAGAGAGCGACGGAGGAGGCTTAGCCGCATGCAGGTCTTCCCTCGCCGCATATCGCCCCAGGGCACGACGGAAACCGGCGAAGACCCGGCCGACGCACTCGAATTGAAGCACGAGCCCGGCATCCAGGCTCTCGGCCCCGTTCAATATGACCTTCACCTGCAACTGGTTTCACATGAACTGGTGGCCCGCGGAACCGTGTCCGCACGGCTGAACCTCCAGTGCGCACGCTGCGCCCAGTGGTTTGAGCAGGAGATCACCGAGCCCGACTTTCTCGAGGTCGTTCCGGTCCTTGATCTGGATGCATCTGTGGACTTGACCCCCCTCCTGCGTGAAGCTATCTTTCTCGCTCTTTCCGCCAACCCGGTGTGTCGTCCGCAGTGCAGGGGCCTGTGTTCCCATTGCGGGGCGGATCTGAATGAGGGACCGTGTCGGTGCCCGCCGGGAGCGGGAGATCGGCGCTGGTCGGCGCTGGGCGACATCGAGTTGAAGTGAGGAGCGGTCATGCCTGTACCCAAGAGAAAGACATCCAAAAGCCGCATCCGGACCCGCAAGGCGTCGCACCGCACGGTCCTGCCGGCGGCGAGCGCCTGCCCGAATTGTGGAGCCCCCAGAGAGTTGCACCGGATATGCCCGTCCTGCGGCTTCTATCGCGGGAAGAAGGTCATTCCGGTTGACGGCGACTAGACTTGGGCTCCCTCCGGGACCTTCTGCCCCATGCGAATCGCCATTGATGCCATGGGTGGCGATCACGCCCCCCACGAGATTGTGCGCGGCGCTGTCCAGGCCGCGCGTGAACTCTCGGGAATCACGCTGTTGACCCTGGTCGGTGACGAGCAGGCGGTACGGCGTGAACTTGACGCCGTCGGCGGCTGCCCCCCCAACATGGAGGTGCGGCATGCTTCCGAGGTCGTCGACATGCACGAGGCCCCCGCCCTGGCCGTGCGGCGCAAGAAGGACAGCTCCATCTGCCGATGCGTCGACATGGTCAAAGCCAACGAAGCCGACGCCGTGGTGTCCGCCGGAAACACGGGCGCCTTCATGGTCGCGGCCACGCTGAAGCTGCGGGTGCTGGAGGGCATCGAGCGGCCGGCCATTGCCGCCATCATGCCCACTCAGGGCCATCCCTTCGTGCTGATCGACGCCGGAGCGAACACGGATTGCACCCCACAGATGCTGCAGCAGTTCGCGCTCATGGGCAGCGTCTATTCGCGTGTCATCCTCGGGCAGAAGAACCCGGTGGTCGGACTGCTGAGCATCGGAGGGGAAGACACCAAGGGGAACGAGACAACGAAAGAGGCGTTCGGCCTGCTGAAGGCGTCCGCGCTCAATTTCCGCGGAAATGTCGAGGGGCACGACCTGTTCAAAGGCGAGACCGACGTGGTCGCCTGCGACGGGTTTGTGGGCAACGTCGTGCTGAAGACCAGCGAAAGCACGGCCCGCGCCATCTCGCACTGGATGCGGCTGGAGTTCACCCGCAATCCGCTGCGCATCGCGGGGGCGCTGCTGCTGAAGGGTGCGCTGAAGAACATGAAGCGCAGGATGGACCCCGAGATGTACGGCGGGGCCCCGCTGCTGGGAGTCAACGGCGTCTGCATCAAGGCGCACGGATCCTCCTCGCGCAAAGCCATTTTTCACGCCATCCGGGTGGCGGCCGAATCGGTGCACCACCACATGAACCAGATGATCGTCGAAGCGGCGGCGGGGACACACGGGTAGAGGGATCATGACGCACACGACACACCACTGCCAGCGGGTCGAGATCGCCGGAACCGGCGCCTACCTGCCCGAAAGAATCCTGACCAACGATGACCTGTCCCGAATGGTGGACACCTCGGACGAGTGGATCCAGACCCGCACGGGGATGCGCGAGCGGCGCATCGCGCGGGCGGACGAGTACACCTCCGACATGGGTGCGGAGGCAGCGCGCCGGGCTCTGGCCAGCGCCGGGATGACCGCCGCCGAGGTGGGCCTCATCGTGGTCGCCACCTGCACGCCGGATATGGTCTTTCCGAGCACCGCCTGCGCCGTGCAGCAGAAGATCGGCGCGTCGAACGCCTTCTGCTTTGACTTGAGCGCGGCCTGCTCGGGGTTCCTCTACGCGCTGGAAACCGCGCGCGGGATGATCGCCGCCGGGCAGCACCGCACGGCGCTGGTGATCGGGGCGGAGAAGATGAGCTGCGTCCTGGACTGGCAAGACCGGTCCACGTGCGTCTTGTTCGGCGACGGCGCCGGGGCCGTCGTGCTCCGGCCGGCCGAGCGCGGCCGCGGGATCCTGGCGAGCGCCATGGGCTCCGACGGCTCCCTCGGCGACCTGCTCAAGATCCCGGGCGGCGGCTGCGTTCACCCGGCCTCGGCGCAGACCCTTCAGGACCGGCTCCACTGCGTCAAGATGGGCGGCAACCAGGTCTTCAAACATGCGGTCGTCTGCATGAGCCAGGCCGGAGAGGCGGTGTTGGCAAAGGCCGGCATTGAGCTGAGCCAGGTGGACTGGGTCATCCCCCATCAGGCCAACATGCGGATCGTCAACGCCATCGCCGAGCGGGCGGGGTTCCCCATGGAAAAGGTCGTGACCAACCTGGATCGCGTGGGGAACATTTCCGCAGCGTCGATCCCCGTGGCGCTCGACGAGGCCGTCCGCGACGGGCGGATCCGGCGCGGAAACCTGCTGCTGTTTGTCGCGTTCGGCGGCGGATTCACCTGGGGCGCCATGGCGCTGGAATACTGAAGAAAAGGGGTTACGCACATGACCACTCGCGCGATCGTTTTTGCGGGACAGGGCGCCCAGGCCGTCGGCATGGGCAAGGATCTGGCGGACGCCTATCCGACCTGCCGCGCGCTCTTTGAGCAGGCCGACGCCGTTCTGGGGTACAGCATCTCGAAGATCTGCTTCGAGGGCCCGGCTGAGGAACTGACCAAGACCCGCCACTGCCAGCCGGCCATCTTCGTCGCCAGTATGGCAGCATTTACCGCGCTGAAGCAGAACCGGCCCAACCTGACTTTCGCCGCCGCCGCCGGCCTGAGTCTGGGCGAGTGGACGGCCTTGTGCGCGGCCGGCGTCCTGGGCTTCGAGGACACGCTGCGGATCCTGGAGGCGCGGGGCCGATTCATGCAGGACGCCTGCGACCAGGCGGAAGGCGGCATGGTCAGCATACTGGGCCTCACGGCCGATGCGCTGCGCCCCATTTGCGAGGCCTCCGGCCTGGAGATGGCCAACCTCAATTCCGCCGGCCAGACCGTGCTCTCGGGCCCGAAGGCGGGTATCGACAAGGCCGCCGAACTGGCGAAGGCCGCCGGCGCCAAGCGCAGCATCCCGCTGAAGGTGGCGGGCGCCTACCACTCGTCGCTCATGAAGCCGGCGGCCGAGCGGCTGGCGGGCGTCCTGCAGGGTGTGACGTTCCGTCCGCCCGCCTTCCCCGTCGTGGCCAACGTCACCGGGCTGCCCCACGGCGCCCCCGAGTCGATCCGCGACACCATGGTGCGCCAGGTGACCTCTTCCGTCCGCTGGCAGGCCAGCGTCGAATGGATGAAGGCGGCCGGGGTGACCCAGTATATCGAGTTCGGCCCCGGCAAGGTCCTGTCGGGACTGGTCAAGCAGACGCACGCCGAAGCGGTCACGCTCAACGTCGAGAACGTCGAGAGCCTTAACGCCGCCACTGCGGCTCTGAACGCATAAGGAAAGCACAGAGGGGGTCCCCATGCAGATGCTGAGCGGAAAAGTTGCGCTGGTAACGGGTGCGGCGCGTGGAATCGGGCGGGCCATCGCCGAGCGGCTGGCCGACGAGGGGGCGGACATCGCTCTCTGCGATCTTCAGGCCGAATGGATGGACGATGCGGCGCAGGCGATCGAGAAGCGGGGACGCAAGGCCCTGCGCCTGGCCGCCGACGTCAGCCAGTCCGCCGATGTAGACAAGACCGTCGCGGCGGTCGTGGAAGCCTTCGGCCACGTGGACATCCTGGTCAACAACGCCGGCATCACCAAGGACGGCCTGATCATGCGGATGAGCGACGAGCAGTGGGATCAGGTTCTGGCTGTGAATCTCCGCGGAACGTTCCTGTTCACCCGTGCCGTGTCCCGCCCGATGATGAAGCAGCGGTCGGGCGTGATCGTCAATATCGCCTCAATTATTGGCTTGATCGGAAATGCAGGCCAGTGTAACTATGCCGCCTCCAAAGCAGGTGTCATAGCGGTGACCAAGTCCGCGGCCAAGGAGTTGGCCCCCCGGGGTATCCGGGTGAATGCCATAGCTCCCGGGTTCATCGAATCGAAGATGACCGAGGTGTTGTCGGAAGAGGTGAAGCGCAAGATGCTGGAGGCCATCCCGATGAATCGTTTCGGGACGGCGACGGACGTGGCCGCGACGGTTGCGTTCCTGTGTGGAGAGGGTTCGGCATACATCACCGGACAGGTCCTCTCGGTGAACGGTGGGATGGCGATGTAATAGTGCCGGGCCCCGGGTGGGGCTGGGCCGGTCAAGGAGAAGAGCACATGGCGCTTGAGGACAAAATCAAGGACATCATCGTCGAACAGCTGGGCGTGAACGCGGAGCAGGTCAAGCCCGAAGCCTCCTTCACGGAGGATCTGGGCGCCGATTCGCTGGACACGGTCGAGCTGGTCATGGCGTTTGAGGAAGAGTTCGGGGCTGAGATCCCGGACGAGGATGCCGAAAAGCTGAAGACCGTCGGAGCGGTGGTCTCGTACCTGAAGAGCAAGGGATTTGAGGGCTGATTCGGCGATCGGAAGGGACCGGGGCGGGTGCCGCTGCGCGCCCCCTCGGTCTTTTTCGTTGAGCGGCGCTGCGCGCATCGGATGACACGGAGACGGAAGTGCCATGAGAAGAGTCGTCATTACAGGCATCGGCGTAGTGAGTCCGGTGGGGTCGAACCTGTCCGATTTCTGGAAGAACCTCACCTCCGGAACGTCCGGAGCGGGTCCGATCACGTACTTTGACACCACGAACTACCCAGTCAAGATCGCGGCCCAGCTTTCGGGTTTCTCGGTGGATGCGTTCATCCCCAAGAAGGAACAGCGCCGCATCGACACCAACTGCCACTACGCGCTGGCCGCCGCCAAGATGGCCATGGACGACTCGGGGCTCGACGCCACCCGTTTCGACCCCGAGCGCGCGGGCTCGACCGTGGGCTCAGGAGTCGGCGGCATCAGCACGCTCGAAGTGCAGCACGGCATCCTCATCGAGAAGGGCCCGTCCCGGTGCTCTCCCTTCACGATTCCGCAGATGATTGCGAACATGGCCTCGGGCCTGGTCGCGATCCAGCACAACCTCAAGGGCCCGAACTACGCGATCGTCTCGGCCTGCGCCAGCGGCGCGCACTCGATCGGAGATGCCGCCCGCATGATCCGTCACGGCGATGCCGACATCATGCTGGCCGGCGGCACGGAGGCCCCGATCACCCCTGTCAGCGTGGCCGGCTTCGCCTCCATGGGCGCGCTGTGCGACAAGTTCAACGACCGGCCAACCGAGGGCAGCCGCCCGTTCGACAAGGACCGCTGCGGCTTCGTGATGGGCGAAGGCGCCTGCATCGTCGTACTCGAGGACCTCGAGGCCGCCCGCAGCCGCGGCGCGCGGATCTACTGTGAGGTCGCCGGTTTCGGCATGACCTGCGACGCGTTTCACATGACCGCCCCCTCCTCCGATGGCGAAGGCGGCAAGCGCTCCATGGTCAACGCGATGAAGGACGCTGGCGTCAACCCCGGGGACGTGTCGTACATCAACGCGCACGGCACGAGCACGCCCCTCAACGACAAGATCGAGACCCAGGCGATCAAGAGCGCCCTCGGCGAGGACGCCGCGCGGAGGGTCATGATCAGTTCGACCAAGTCGATGACCGGCCATACCCTCGGGGCCGCCGGCGCCATCGAAACCGCGGTGTGCGCCCTGGCCATCCAGCATGGCGTCGTCCCGCCAACGATCAACTACACGACGCCCGATCCGGACTGCGACCTCGACTACGTGCCCAATACGGCGCGCCAGGCCGATGTCCGCGTCTGCCTCAACAACTCGCTGGGCTTCGGCGGACACAACGCCTGCCTGTGCCTGAAGAAGGTCTGACCGGAAGGGCGCGACGGACGCCCGCCAGTTCATGCCCGCTGCATGGGCCCACACGGGCGGCCATTTGAGCCGTGGATCCTGCCGTTTGTGCTGGTTTCGGCCCGCCAAACGTGGGAACTTCCCCCAGCGTGAACACGGCATGGCTCAGCTTGGTGGTGTTCGGCGTCTGCTACGTCCTCTTTGTGCTGATCCCAAACCGGCGTTCCCTGACGGCGTGCGGGGGCGGGCTGCTTCTTGTGCTGACGGGAGCGCTGGGCTGGCGCGCTGCCCTGCTGGAGAAGGTCAGCTGGAACGTCATGGGGTTGTTCGTCGGGACGCTGGTCCTCGCCGAGTTGTTCATGCTGTCCCGCGCGCCGGCCGTGATCGCGGAATGGCTCGTGGACCGAACCCGCACCGCCCGCGGCGCCATGCTGGCGATCTGCGCGTTCGCCGGCGCCGTGTCGATGTTCGTCGAGAACGTCGCCGTCGTCCTGCTGCTCGCCCCCGTGGCCCTCAGCCTCGCGGACAAGCTGCGCGTCCGGCCTGTGCCGCTGCTGATCGGCATCGCGATCAGCAGCAACCTGCAGGGCACGGCCACCATGATCGGCGACCCGCCCAGCATGATCCTAGCCGGCTACCTGCGCATGAGCTTCATGGACTTTTTCGTCTACCAGTCACGACCGGGCATCTTCTTTGCCGTTCAGGTCGGCGCACTCGCCTCGCTGGCGGTTCTTGCGTGGGTCTTCCGCGCGCACCACGCCCGGACCCAGATGATCCCCCAGGAGCGCGCCCGCTCGTGGGTGCCCGCCGCATTCCTGGTCGTCCTCGCGCTGGGGCTCTCCGTCGCAACCGTCTTCGACCCCGACTTCGCTTGGTTTGCGGGCACCTACACGATGGCCATCGCCGGCCTGGCCCTGGCCTGGCACGGCCTAGCGGCGCGCTGGCAACCCTCCACGGCCCTGCTGCGGGCGCTGGACTGGGACACGACGTTCTTCCTGATCGGTGTCTTCCTGCTGGTCGGATCCCTCAGCGATTCGGGATGGCTCCAACAGCTGGCCGAAGCCATTTCCGGAGCCGTCGGCCAGAGCCCTGCGCTAGCGTTCGTGGCCATCTTGTTTCTCTCCGTTGTCGTCTCGGGATTCGTCGATAATGTGCCCTTCCTGCTGGCCATGATCCCGGTGACTCAGATGGTCGCCGACAAGATCCACGTTGAACTTCCCCTCCTGATGTTCGGGCTGCTGATCGGCGCCTGCCTGGGCGGGAATCTGACGCCGATCGGGGCCTCCGCCAACGTGGTCGCCATCGGCATTCTCCGGAAGCGGGGGTACACGGTCGGGTTCACGGAGTTCATGCGTATCGGAATCCCCTTCACGGTCGCCGCCGTGCTGGCGGCCGGCCTCTTTGTCTGGTTCATCTGGGGCCCGTGACCCCTCACTCAGGAGGCTATCTCATGCAGGAAAAGCGTCGCCGTTTCGCCGCCGCTGCTGGCAAGCATGTTCGCAACCGGGTATTGTCGGGCATCCTGGTGCTGGTCCCGCTCGCGATCACGCTGATCGTCCTCCGCCTGGTGTTCAACATTCTGACCTCATTCGCCCTCTCGCTGCTGCGCCCGCTTCTGGCGGGACTTCCCGACATCGTGCTGACGCTGGTCGCCTTGTCCGCCACGCTCCTCACGCTGTACATGGTCGGATCGATCACCACCCATCTCGTCGGCCGGCGGCTGGTTGAGATGGGCGAGACGTTGCTTCTGCGGTTGCCCATCGTGAAGACCGTCTATGGGGCGTCCAAGCAGGTGGTGGACACCTTCTCCACATCGGCCAGGGCGGCTTACAAGGCGGTGGTCATGGTGGAGTTTCCGCGTACCGGTTCGCTCGGCATCGGCTTCGTCACCGGCAGCCTTCGGGACCCGGAGGGAACCCTTCTGTTCACGGTGTTCGTCCCGACCGCGCCGAACCCCACCTCGGGGTTCCTGATCGTGCTCCCCCGGGAATCCATCCGGTATACTGACATCTCGGTCGAGGACGGAATCAAGATGATCGTCTCCGGTGGACTGGTGTCACCGGCCAGCTTCGCCGAGCGCCCGGAGCCACTGATCGCCCGCTCTTGACGCCGGCCGCGTGCGCCCCCTACTCTGCCACCGCCATGAGAACACCGGAATCGAAGATCCTGACCCGCGACCAGATGAGGGCCGAGCGGGCGCGCCTGCGCGCCGCGGGCCGCAAGCTGGTCTTCACCAACGGCTGCTTCGACATCCTGCACGCCGGCCATGCCGACTACCTGGCCTTCGCGCGCCAGCAGGGCGACGCACTGCTCATCGGCCTGAACTCCGACGCCTCGGTGCGCGGGAACAAGGGGCCCACCCGCCCCATCGTGCCCCAGGCCGAGCGCGCCCGGGTGCTGGCGTCCCTGGAGTCGGTGGACTACGTGGTGGTGTTCGACGAACCCGAACCGGTGGACCTGATCGCCGCCGTAATTCCGGACGTCCTCGTCAAGGGCGCCGACTGGGCGCATTACGTCAGCGGGCGCGAGGTTGTCGAGCAGCACGGCGGCCGTGTGGTCCTGGCTACGCTCACCCCGGGGCAATCCACAACGGGAATCATCGAACGGATTCGAGCGCTGACGCCGTGAAGAAACAATCGTTCATCGTGACGGGCGCGGCGGGCTTTATCGGCAGCAATCTGGCCGCTGCCCTCAACCGGCGGGGCCATGCGGACCTGACGCTCGTCGACCATTTGGACGCCGGGGGCCTGAAGGCGCGCAACATCGAGGGGCTGATCTACTCCCGGTTTCTGGACAAGGCCGAGTTCCGCGCGGCGCTGCGCGCGGGCGACATTGCCCCCGTGACGGGGGTGCTGCACCTGGGCGCCTGCAGTTCGACCACGCAGATGGATGAGGCCTACCTCGACGACAACAACGTGGCGTACACCCGCGAGCTCTGCGAGTGGAGCTTGAACCACGGCGCCCGATTCGTCTACGCCTCGAGCGCGGCCACCTACGGCGACGGTAGCCGCGGCTATTCGGATGCCGCCGAGGCCGTGCCGGGCCTGGAGCCGCTGAACCCCTACGGTTGGTCCAAGCAGAGGTTCGACCTCTGGGCCCTCAACAGCGGCAGGCTCCCGCTGATCGCCGGCGTCAAATACTTCAACGTCTACGGCCCGCGCGAGGACCATAAGGGCGACATGCGCTCGGTCATCCACAAGGCCTACCGCCAGATCCTCGACACCGGCGGGCTCCAGCTCTTCCGCTCGCACCGCCCGGGCATTCGCGACGGGGAGCAGCGGCGCGACTTCGTCTACGTGCGCGACGCCGTGAATGTGACGCTGTTTCTGCTCGATCATCCTGAGGCGAATGGCCTGTTCAACTGCGGCACCGGCGAGGCCCGCACATGGCTGGACCTGACACGCGCGCTGTTCCGGGCCATGGGCCGTGAGCCGCGCATCCTCTTCGTCGACATGCCCGAGGCCATCCGCGAGCGCTACCAGTACTTCACCGAGGCGGACCTGACGCGCCTGCGTGCCGCCGGCTATGCCCAGCCCTTCACGTCCATCGAAGCCGGCGTGCGGGACTACGTCGAGACCTGGCTGTCCCGTCCGGCGTGAGGAGACCTGCAGAGATGAACGATCCAGCGCACAAGCCACTGTCGGAGCACGAGGTGCTGATCGTGGACGGCGCCTGCGGCACTAATATCCAGGACATGGACCTGCCTGCTTCGGCATGGGCCGACAAGGAGGGCTGCAACGAGTTGCTCTGCCTGACCGCGCCTGACGCGATTCTCGCACTCCACTCGTCGTTCATCGACGCCGGGGCCATGGTCCTGGAAACGGACACCTTCGGCGCCTCCCGTACAGTCCTCGCCGAGTACGGCCTGGAAAACCGCGTTGAGGCCATCAACGCCGCCGCGGTTGAAATCGCGCGGCGCGCCATCGGCGGGCGGCCGAACCGCTACGTCGCCGGATCCGTCGGGCCCACGACCAAGCTGCCTTCGCTCGGCCACATTACGCCGGACGCCCTGGCCGCCGCCTACCGGGAGCAGATGGCCGCGCTCGTCGGTGCAGGCGCCGACCTGCTGATCATCGAGACCTGCCAGGACCTTCTCCAGGTCAAGATCGCCCTGATCGCCGCCTTCGAGGTCATCGCGGCCGCCGGCCGCGAGGTTCCGGTGATGGTATCGGTAACGGTCGAGCGGACGGGCACGATGCTCATCGGCACGGACATCGCCGCCGCCGCGGCGACGCTGGAGCCGTTCCCTCTGTTCTCGCTGGGACTCAACTGTGCGACCGGCCCGGCCGATATGGTGTCGAAGATCCGCTACCTGTGCGACACCTGGCCGGGGCGAGTCTCGTGCATTCCCAACCAGGGGCTGCCGCAGGTGGTGGCCGGCAAGACGGTCTACCCTCTTTCGCCCGCGGAGTACGCCGAGCGGATGCGCGAATTCATCGAAGGCTATGGAGTCAGCATCGTCGGAGGATGCTGCGGCACGACGCCGGAGCACACCCGCGCCCTGGTGCAGGCGCTCCAGGGCGTGCGCCCGGCGCCCCGCAGCGCCAGGGAAGGAGGGCCGGCAGCATGAAACCCTCCGTCGCCAGCCTATACCAGGCCGTGGAACTGGCGCAGGACATCCGGCCGCTGGTCATCGGCGAGCGCACGAACGCCAACGGCTCGCGGCAGTTCCGCGAGCGCCTGCTGGCCGACGACTACCAGGGCTGCCTGACCATCGGCATCGAGCAGGAAACCTCCGGGGCGCACGTCCTCGATGTGTGCGCCGCGTACGCGGGCCGCGATGAACTCAAGGACATGGTCGAGCTGGTGCGACTGTTCGCCGGTTCCGTTCGCATCCCCATCATGATCGACTCCACGACGCCGGCCGTCATCGAGGCCTGCCTCAAGCTCTATCCCGGCCGCTGCATTGTCAACTCGATCAACCTCGAGGATGGCGGCGTCAACCTCCGCAAGGTCTGTGCGCTCGTCAAGAAGTACGGCGCGGCGGTCGTGGCCCTGACCATTGGCCCGAAGGGCATGGCGATGACCACCGACGAGAAGGTGTCCATCGCCCGGGCCATCCACGATATCGCGGTCGGTGAGTTCGGCCTGCGGCCCCAGGACATCCTGTTCGACCCGCTGACCTTCACCATCGGCGCAGGCGATGAAACCCTGCGGGACGCGGCGGTGCAGACGCTTGACGCCATTCGGCGGATCAAGGCCGAAATCCCCGGCGTCTTCACGCTGCTGGGGCTGAGCAACATTTCCTTCGGCCTCTCGCCGCGTTCGCGGCGGATTCTCAACTCGGTCTTCCTGCACGAGGCCCTGCAGGCCGGACTGGACGCGGCGATTATCGACGCGGGCAAGATTGTCCCCTTTTCGTCGGTGACCGAGCCCGACCGGGAGGTCTGTCTCTCGCTGCTGTACGATCGGCGGCGCGATGAGCAGCACAACCCGCTGACGGCGTTCATCGACTACTTCGCCGCCGCCGAAGGCAAGGGCGGCCCGGCCAGCGGAGACAAGGGCGCCGGAGGGGGCGAGGACCTTCGCCTGCCCCAACAGGTGCTCTTCGACATGGTGGTCGACGGCCGCAGGGACGGGCTTGAGGACCAGCTTTCGATCCTCCTCCAGCGCGTCACGCCCATGGGGCTTGTCAACCGCATCCTCGTGCCGGCCATGCGCCACGTCGGCGAGCTGTTCGGCCGGGGGGACATCCTGCTGCCGTTCGTGCTCAAGTCGGCAGAGGTTATGAAGGCGGCCGTGTCGTTCCTGGAGCCGCTCATGGATCACACGGAGGCGGCGCGAGTGACCCGGGTGGTGCTGGCCACGGTCCAGGGCGACGTCCACGACATCGGCAAGAACCTGGTCGACATCATCCTCACCAACAACGGCTACAAGGTCTACAACCTGGGCATCAAGGTGCCCGCCGAAACGATCATCGAGAAGGCCCGCGAGGTCGAAGCGGACATCATCGGGCTCAGCGGCCTGCTGGTGAAGTCGGCCATCATCATGCAGGAGAGCATGCCGCAGTACCGGGCCGCCGGTCTTAAGGCGCCGATTCTGCTGGGCGGTGCCGCGCTGACCGCCAAGTTCGTGGCCGAGGGGTGTGTGCCGGCGTATCCCGGGGGCCCGGTCGTGTACTGCGAAGATGCCTTCGCCGGCCTCAAAGCCGTGCAGGCCTGGGAGCAGGGGCGCCTTGAGCCCACGCGCTACGACGCCACCGTTCAACCCCAGGCCATGAAGCCGGGGATGAAGAATGTCGACATCGCCCGCGACAACCAGGTGCCGACGGCGCCGTTCTTCGGCCTGAGGCACGTGCGCAACATCGATCCGGCCGCCCTGTTCTCCCTGGTCAACGAGCAGGCCCTGTTCCGCGGGCGCTGGGGGTACCGCCGCGGGCGCCTGGGCGCCGAGGAGTACGCTCGGCTGATAGAGGACGAAGTGCGGCCGCTGTACCGCACCTTTCAGCGCCGGGCGATCGAGGAGCGCCTCGTCGAGCCCCGCGTGGCCTACGGATGGTTCCACTGCTGGAGCGAGGGCGAGACGCTGTACGTCCAGGACGGGGATGTCGTGCATGACTTCGCCTTTCCCCGGCAGTCCGAGCCACCCCACCTCTGCATTGCGGACTTCTACAAGACCCGGGCCGAGGGCGGCGACGTTGCGGGCTTCTTTGTCGTGACCATCGGCGAGCGCATGGGCGAGGCCACGCACGCGCTGTACAACAGCAACAGCTACCACGACTACGTGATGTTGCACGGCTTCAGCGTGGAGGTCACCGATGCGCTGGCCGAGTACTGGCACGAGGTCATGCGCAGGGAACTCGGCTTCGGCGATGACCGGCCGGCGTCCCTGACCGGGTACGCCACGCAGGAGTACCGCGGTTCGCGCTATGGGTTTGGCTACCCCGCCTGCCCCGATCTCGGTGCGCACCGGGCGGTGTTTGCCATGCTCAAACCCGAGGTCATCGGCGTCACGCTGACCGAATCGATGGAGATGGTGCCCGAGCAGACCACCTCCGCCATCGTGGCGCACCACCCCCAGGCGAAGTACTTCGCGGTATGAACCTAAAGCCCCTGCGCTGGATTTCTGCGCGTGCACCCCTGGCCTGCGGCATTCTGTGCGTTCTTCTTGCAGCCGGCATCGCCCCTGCGCAGACGGTCTCGCGCGACAGCGCCGCGCTTCAGGTGGCCCTCGACCGTGAGGGGTTCGGCGTCGGCCTGATCGACAACCGGGACGGCGCCAAAACGAAGACCGCCCTCTCCGATTATTGCCGGTCGACCGGTCTTGAGGAGATCGCCGCCCGTGATCAACTTCTCGGCGGCCGCCAGCCGCCCTTCCGCTTTCACGTTGTCGCCACGCAGGATCTGCAGCAGGTGGGCGTCACGCCCACCGACTGGCTCGAGGCGTCTCAGTGCGCGAGGTTGTCGTGCGAAACCATGGAGGAGTGGCTCTCCGAGCGCTATCACGTCAAGCCGCGCTTCCTGCGCGAACTCAACCCCGCCACGCAGGACTGGGATCGCACGCCGGCGGGAACGCGACTGCTCGTGCCCAACGTCCTGACGGAGCGCCACCTTGCCGCCGCCACATCGGTGGAGATCGACTGCTCGGCATTCCGATTGCGCGCGTTCGATGCGGCGGGGCGCCTTCTGGCGTCCTTCCCCTGCTCCATCGCAAGCGACCTGTCGCGCGTGCCGGCCGGCGAGTTGCTGACCGCCGCCTTTGCTCCCGATCCGGTCTACGTGTTCAGCCCGGCCAACTACCCGGAGTCGGCCCGCGCTCAGGAGATCGGCCGCAAGCTGATCCTCCCCCCTGGGCCGAACAGCCCGGTCGGGGTCTTCTGGATCGGCCTCAACGCCCCGGGCTTCGGGATGCACGGCACGCGCCGCCCGGAGACAATCGGCTCGCGCGAATCCCACGGCTGCTTCCGCCTGACAAACTGGGATGTCGTAGCCCTCGCCCGCATGCTCCGCACCGGCGTACCCGTCCGCGTCACCGGCGTTTACGGCGAGTGACCGCCTGCGCACGACCGGGCGCGTGGCGCGGCCCCGTTACGAGAGCAGCAGCGCGAGGTCGTCGCGGGTCAGGCTGCGGATCAGACTGTTGTCCTCGCCGATGATGGAGTCAGCCAGCTCGCGTTTCTTCTCCTGGAGCGCGAGCACTTTCTCCTCGACCGTGTCCTTGGCGATCAACCGGTAGGCGAACACCCGCCGGCTCTGGCCGATCCGGTGGGCGCGGTCGATGGCCTGCGCCTCGATGGCCGGGTTCCACCAGGGATCCAGCAGAAAGACGTATTCAGCGGCGGTCAGATTGAGCCCCAGGCCGCCGGCCTTGAGGCTCACGAGGAACAGGCGCGATTCCGGGTCGCCCTGAAAACGCTCCACCGGCGCCCGGCGGTCCGCCGTCTTGCCGTCCAGATACTCGTAGCGCAGATGGCGCGCGTCCAGCCGCTTCCGCACGATCGCCAGGAAGGACGTGAACTGTGAGAACACGAGCGCCTTGTGGCCCCCATCGAGCACTTCGTCGAGCTGATCCAGCAGGACGTTGAGCTTGGCGCTCGGCTCCTTGTGGCGGGTCGGGTCGATCAGCGCCGGGTGACACGCCGCCTGCCTGAGGCGCAGCAGGGCTTCGAGCACCTGGATCTTCGAGCGGTTCATCCCGCGGTTATCCACCTGCTTCAGCAGGGACTTCTGGTAGAACTCCCTTAACTCCTGGTAGTCCCGGGCCTGCTTCTCCTCCATCTCGCAGAACACCGTCTCCTCGCTGCGAGCGGGCAGGTCCCTCGCAACCTGCCCCTTGGTCCGCCGCAGGATGAACGGCCGCAGCGCGCGGGCCAGCAGCGCCGGACCGGCGCTGTCGGCGGCGCGGGCCCCGGTGCTGACCAAACGGAACGCGGTCGCCTTGCCCAGCATGCCGGGGTTCAACACCTCGAACAGGCTCCACAGCTCTCCGAGATGGTTCTGCACCGGCGTGCCGCTGAGCGCCAGGCGGTGCTGCCCCTTCAGCAGGCGCACCGCCTTGGTCGTCTGCGCCCCCGCATTCTTGATGGCCTGGGCTTCGTCCAGGATCACGTAATCGAACGCGAAGTCCTTGAAATGCGGGATGTCCGACCGCAGCGTGCCGTACGTCGTCAGCACGACGTCATACTCGGCAAACGCGGCGGGGTCGCGAACGCGCTCGATGCCGGTGTGGTCGATGATCCTCAGCCGCGGGGTGAAGCGCAGCGCTTCCTGTTTCCAGTTGAACACCAGGCTGCGCGGAACGACCACCAGCGACGGCGCAATGCCGGCGGCGGGATCCTCGCGCATCCGGCGACGCTCCTCCAGCAGCGCGAGGACCTGAACGGTCTTGCCAAGGCCCATGTCATCGGCCAGGCAGCCGCCAAACCCGAAGCGCTGCAGGAAGTGCAGCCATCCGAGGCCTTCGCGCTGGTACGGGCGCAGTTCGCCCTGAAAACCCTCGGGCGCCGCCGCCGGCTCGATGGAGGAGAACTTGCGCAGCGCCTCGCGCGCCTGCAGAAAGGCTTCGTCGCACGTCGCATCCGGCTCGGCGGCCAGGAGCGCGTCCAGCAGTCCGGCCTGGTTGCGCTTGAATCGCACTCCGTCCCGCGACACCTCGCCCATGCCCAGCAGGGGCGCGAGGCGCTTGAGCACGTCGTCGTCCAGCAGACCCATCGAGCCGTCGCTGAGCGTGACGACGCGCATGTTCTTGCGCAGGGCGGCCAGCAGCGCCGGCATCTCGGCGCTGACCCCGTCGAACGCAATGCGGCCGCGCACCTCAAACCAGTCTACGCCGGACGACACGCTTAACGAATAGGCTCCCGCGTGCCGCAACGGCTTGCCTTCACTCTCAACCCGCCAGCCCACGCCGGCCAGCGCGGCAAGGGCCTCCGGCACACGCACCGCGGCGATCTCGAAGGGCGCCAGGGGATCCTCGGAATACGGCGTCCTGCGGAACCCCGCCCCCGTCAGTTCAGCTTCGCGCTCCCGTTCGGCCTGGAGATCCCTCCGAATCGCAACGCGCGAGCCCGGGTTGTAGAGGGTCGCCGGAGCATTCGGCATGTACGGGTTCACCGCCTCGCTGCCGTACTGATACGTCAATTCTCCCATCTGCGACAGGCCTTGCACCAAGCTCGTCCGCGGCCAGCGCAAGCGCAAACACGGCGCAGGCACGTGCGTCTGCCACGAAAGCGCCAGGGCTGGCGGCACCACCAGCGGCGGGAGGTCCGGGCGCCCCAGCAGCGCAACCAACAACTCGTCCGCCTCGCTGGCCGGCGCCACGATTTCCCGCTGACGCCGGAAGAACTCCATCCATGCCTGGCCCGCTCCAACATCCAGCGGCGCGAGGAGACCCTCCGGCCACAACACCCAGCCGTCCGTGAGGCACAGGGCGGTTGCACTCAACTCTCTGACGTCCTCGCCCCTCTGCAGCCTCCCTCGCAACGCATAGCCTTTCGACACCTTCACGAGTTCGCTCACAAAACGCCATGGCTCGGTCGTCGGGTCCAGCCGCAGCGCGACGGTCTCCTTCAGCCGCGGGCGATCGACGAAGCACCGTCCCGTGGCCACAATGCGCGGAAGCAGGATCCGTGTCTGGTGCGGGGTCAGCAGGTATTCGCTGAAGACGCGACCGGCGCCGCGCCAGTAGGACTCCGCCATCGCGCCGCTCAGCGCGCTGATAGTATCGCGGTCAGCCGGGTCCGGCAGGCAGCCAACGGCGCGCACATCGAGCCGCAATGCCTTGGGGGCACACCACCCGGCGCCGGACTTGCGCGGATCGCGCGTGCGTAGCGCAATGACGGCGTGGCCCTGCTCGCGACTGCGCTCCACCATCAGTGCGTACTCAACCTCGCGCCGGGCCGGCCAGGCCGCGGCAGAGGCATCGCCCGGCGGTGTGTAGACCGCGTCCAGCACCTTCTGCCAGCCGCGTACGAGCGGAACCGCGACGGGGGCCAGCCTGGAGCCCCCCCGCGTCGGACCGACGCTCCGCACCGCACAGGGCACCGGCCTGAACCCCCCGGCATCGGCGGCAAGCACGGTCGCCCACATGTGCTTGCAGGGAACCCTCCACTTCTGAAACTGCGGACAGGTGCAGGACACCGACAGGCCCCGGTCGTTCACGACCAGCAGGACGTCATAGAGCCGTTTCCCCACCACCTCGGCGGCCACACGTTCGCCCTCCATGCCCTCGATCGAGACCCGTCCACGGCGATAGTAATCCGCCCCACGGGCCTGGATATCCTGCGGAAACAGCGCTGTAACTGACGCGGCAAAGCTCATAGTGAAGCGCAGAAGTTTGGCAGGTTCAGCAGCGCGAGGCAATACCCCATCCGCGCTTGAGCCGTTCAGACAGAGGTGGTATGCTTCCCGGAGTGTCGATCATGCGAACGGGGGGAACGGGCCTTGTGAATTTGGTTCGGAAAGAACGACGAGCCGTTGCCGACCTTGCAATTGCCATGACCGTTGGACTCCTGCTTGCGTTCCTGAACCTGACGCTGAAATTCAGCAGCAACCTTCACGATCTCTTCTCCGACTATGTCACAGCGGAAACCGTTGCCGTGGTCGTAAACGTCCTTTTCTTCTGGCTGGTGGCCATGCTCGCCCTGGCGTATGGGCGATGGAGGCTTGAAGCCCGCCGCCGGGCCGAGCTCGAGGACATCGTCTCCAGCATCAGTCCCGACGCGCTCATCGTCGTTGCCCCGTCCCGACGCATCGAGATGTGCAACGATTCAGTGGAGCGGATCTTCGGCTACCGACCCGACGAGGTCGCCGGTCAGTTGACCGACATCCTTTACCACGATCGCCGCAAAGACCACACCCGCAAGGGGGAGATTCACGACGCCCTCGAGCGCGTGGGGTTTCACGTCGGCACGGCAACGGGGCGGCGGAAGAACGGCACCACGGTCCCGCTGGAGATCATCACCGGGGAGCTTACCGAGAGGGGGGGCGCCGTGTTGCTGCTGAGGGATATCAGCGAGCGCGTCAACGCGGAGAATGAGCGCCAGGAGTTGGAGGGCCGCGTGCGCCAGCGCCAGAAGCTCGAGAGCCTCGGCGTGCTGGCGGGAGGCATCGCTCACGACTTCAACAACCTCCTGATGGGCATCCTCGGCAACTCCGAGCTCGTGCTCGCCGGCATCCCCCCGGACTCCCGCTTCCAGCGCAACGCACTCGGCATCAAGACCGCCGCCACCCGCGCCGCCGACCTTTGCCGCAACCTGCTGGCCTACTCGGGGCGCGGCAGCTTTGTCCGCCAATCGGTCAACGTCACTGAACTGGTTCGGGAAATGTCCGACCTGCTCTCCATCTCGATCACCAAGCATTCCCGCATCGAATATGAGATGGATCCCCATGTTTCTCCGATTGAGGTGGATCCCTCGCAACTTCGCCAGGTGGTCATGAACTTCATCACCAACGCGTCCGATGCCTGCGGCCAGCGCGAGAATGTGATCCGCCTGCGGACCGGCGCGAGGACCTACAGCTCGGAAGACCTGAAGGGCGCGACCCTCGATGCGGTGACCCCGCCGGGGCCCTACGTGTTTGTTGAAGTGTACGATCAGGGGTGCGGCATCGACGAGGCTTCCATGGCGCGGATCTTCGACCCCTTCTTCACGACAAAGGTGACGGGGCGGGGGCTCGGGCTGTCGGCTGTGCTGGGCATCGTGCGCAGCCACGCCGGCAACGTCCTGGTTGTCAGCCGCCCCGGTGAGGGCTCCGTCTTCGCGGTGATCTTCCCGCCGATGCCGGCGCCGGATCATCCGCCGGTGGTGCTGACGGCTCCGGTCTTCGACCGCTTCCAGGGGAACGTGTTGCTGGTGGACGATGAAGAGGTGGTGCGCAGCGTTGGGCGCGACCTGCTGGAGTACCTCGGCTTCACGGTCTGCGCCGTCGAGAACGGGCGCGCAGCCGTCGAAACCTTCGCCGGTAATCCGACCGGCTTCTGCGCCGTCCTGATGGACATGACCATGCCGGGCATGAGTGGCACGGAGACCATGCTCGAGCTCCGGCGCATTCGTCCTGATGTCGTCGTCGTGCTTTGCAGTGGCTATACCCGTGAGGCGTTCAAGCCCGAGGAGAAGCACCTGCGGCCCGCGGCTTTCATAGAGAAACCTTACCAGTTGGACGTCCTGCGAAGCGTCTTCAGCGCGGTGCTGCAGCCGTCCTGACGCCTGATGGTGACTGCGATCCGCTCCGTCCCTCCGGTCATCCCCGTCACTCGCCGCGAATCGGGTTGCGTCGGCCGGAGTTTGTGGTATCACCCTATGGACAAGGACATGCGATGGGATCAACCGGACAACTTGCCGAAGCCGTCCCCGCCGCCAGGCGTCTGGAGGTCCGCGACCTCGGCCTGATGGGCTTTCGGCCGGCGTTCAGCCTGCAGGAGGCGCTGGTCGCCGACCGCCTTGCCGGCCGGGCGCCGGACACGCTGCTGCTGGTGGAGCACGAGCCGGTCTACACGCTCGGACGCAACGCCGACGAGCGGCACGTCCTGGCGTCGGCCGTGCAGCGCAGCGCCCTCGGCATCGACCTCCAGCGGACAACCCGCGGAGGCGAAGTGACCTACCACGGGCCGGGACAACTCGTCGGCTATCCTATCCTGCGCCTGCCGGGCGGCGGGCGCGGACCGGTGTGGTTCGTGACGCAACTTGAAGAGGTCCTGATCCGGACCCTGGCGGATTTCGGCGTGACCGGCCGGCGCGACCCCATCAACCGCGGCGTCTGGGTGGAGAAGGATAAGATCGCCGCCATCGGCGTACGGGTCACCCGACAGGTCACCCTGCACGGATTTTCCCTGAACGTCTGCGTCCGGCTGGAGGACTACGCGGGCATCACACCCTGCGGCATTGAAGGCCGGTGGGTGACCTCGATCGACCGCTGGGTCGCAGGTGTTTCTCTTGCCGACGTCAAGCCCGCGCTGGTCCACCGTTTTCGTGAGGTATTCGGCTATGCCGCCTGAACAACCCGACCTTGCAGCCCCCCCCCTGCGCAAGCCCGACTGGATCCGCGTCCGCGTCGGAGGCGGCCCTCAGGCTGCCCGCATGCGCGCCCTCGTCGACACCCACGGCCTCCACACCGTCTGCAGCGAAGCGCTGTGCCCGAACCTCGGACGATGCTGGGAGCACGGCCGGGCCACGGTCATGATTCTCGGCGACGCCTGCTCGCGCGACTGCCGCTTCTGCGCCGTACACCACGCCTGGACAGGAGAGGCCGACGTCGAGGAGCCTCACCGCGTCGCCGAGGCTATCCGCCGCATGGGGCTGCGCGACGTGGTGATCACCTCCGTCACCCGCGACGACCTGCCGGACGGAGGCGCCGCCATCTGGGCCGAAACGATCCGAGCCATCCATGCCCTGGCCGGCATCCGCGTGGAATCCCTCGTGCCGGACTTCGGCGGGCGAGAGGTGGACATCCGCACGGTGATCACGGCCCGACCGGATGTCTGGGGTCACAACATCGAAACCGTGCCGTCACTTTACCCCGCCGTGCGCCCGCAGGCCGACTACGGCCGCTCCCTGCGCGTGCTGGCGCTGGGACACGAGGCCGGCCTGACGACCAAGACCAGCCTGATGCTCGGGCTCGGAGAGACGCGTGATGAGGTGCTCGCGGTCATGCGCGATGCCCGCGCCGCCGGCTGCCGGATCTTCTTTCTTGGCCAGTACCTCCAACCCACCCGCCGCCACCTGCCGGTTCAGCGCTACGTTGAGCCCGCCGAGTTTGACGCCCTGCGCGACGACGGACGGGCCCTGGGTTTCGATATCGTGGTCGCCGCGCCGCTGGTCCGCAGTTCGTACCACTCCGACGAGCAGGCCGCGTTTGTCGATAGTCTGACCGCCCCACCCCACCCCCGTATGCAGGAGACACCCCCATGAAGCACCTGACCCTCCAGGATTTCGAGGCCCTGAGCCAGAAGCTCCGCCACCCCTACCAGCGCAACTACCTCGCCATGTATTCCAGCATCTTCGGCGGGATGGTCACCGACCCGGCCCTGATGATGGTGCCGATTGACGACCACATCGTCCACCGGGGCGACGGCGTCTTCGAGACGATGAAGTGCATCGATGGCGCCATCTACAATCTCGGCGCCCATCTCGACCGCCTCGAGCATTCCGCCGCGGGGATTCATCTGCGCATCCCCGAACCCCGGCGCGCCATGGAGCAGTTGATGGTGGAGACCGCGCGCGCCGGCGGTGAGCGCACCTGCGCGCTTCGGGTCCTCGTGTCCCGGGGCCCGGGCAGCTTCGGCGTCAACCCCTACGACTCTCCGTCGCCACAGATCTACACCGTGGCGACGACGCTGCCGGCGCCCTTCATGAGCAAGCATCCCGAGGGGGCGCGCCTGATGAGCAGCCGGATTCCGGCCAAGCCCGCCTTCTTCGCCGGCATCAAGAACTGCAACTACCTGCCCAATGTCTTGATGCAAAAGGAATCGGTCGACGCCGGTGTCGACTTCGCGACGTCGTTCGACGACCACGGACACCTGGCCGAGGGCCCAACCGAGAACGTCGGCATCGTCACCCGGGATCGCCGGGTCGTCTTCCCTGAGTTGGAAGGCATCCTGGCCGGCACCACCATGCTGCGGGGCGCTGATCTCGCCCGCGCGCTGGAGAACGAGCGACAGCTGGGCGGCGTTGAATTTCGCCCCGTGCCGGTGAACGAGCTCCGCGCGGCGGCCGAGATCCTGATCGTCGGCACCACGCGCGACGTGATCGCCGTGCGCGAATTCGATGGCCGCCCTGTCGGCGACGGCAAGCCCGGGCCTGTCTGGCGCATGCTGTCCGAGCGGTTGATCCACGACATGCACCACAATGCCACCCTGAGGACGTCGGTGTTTGCGGGTGTGCCCTGAAAGGATCCGCCATGAACCCTGAACGCCAGACGGCAGGCCCGCTGCATGCCGCGCGCATGGAACGCTTCGTCCGCGCCGGGCTCTACCTGGTGACCTCGCAAGCGCTGTCGGCGGGCCGCAGCACCCCCGCTGTCGTCGACGCCGCCTTGCGCGGCGGCGTGCGGCTGGTTCAGCTTCGCGAGAAGGACCTCGCCCTGCGCGACCTGTTGGCCATGGCGCGTGAGCTCCGGGCGATGACGCGCCAGTACGGAGCCCTGCTCATTATCAATGACCGTCTCGACGTCGCGCTGGCGGCGGAAGCCGACGGCGTCCACCTCGGATTGTCCGACCTGCCCATCGCTGACGCACGCCGCATTGCGCCGGATCTTATCATTGGCGCCTCGTCCCACTCCGAGGCCGAAGCCGAGATCGCGCGGCGCGAAGGGGCGAGTTACGTCAACATCGGCCCCCTCTTCCCCACTCGAACGAAGGAGTGGAACGATGCGTTTCTCGGACTCGATGGACTTCGCCGTATCGCACCCACCGTCGGCATCCCCTTCACCGTCATGGGCGGCATCAAAGAGAAACACATTCCTGACCTGGTGGCCGCCGGCGCACGCACCATCGCCGTGGTAACCGCCGTCACCGCCGCGCCCGACCCTGAACTTGCCGCCCGACGCCTTCTGGAGCTCATCCGGGGCTAGCGGAAGCGACCGAGACTCACGCCTTCGACAGGTCTGCGTGGTACTCCTGCAGGGATCGCACCCCGCCGCGCCCAGCCCGTGCAGCCGCGATGCCGCGCACGGATGCCAGGGCGCCCGCCAGCGTCGTCACGTACGGCACCTTGTACTTGATCGCCGCCTTGCGGATGTACGAGTCATCCGTGCGGCTACGGCGCCCGGCCGGCGTGTTGATGACGATCTGAACCTGCCCGTTCGTAATCTCGTCCACCACGTTGGGTCGCCCTTCTCCGAGCTTGTGCACCGGCTCGCACGCGATGCCCTGCTCCTGCAGAAAGGCGTGCGTGCCCGCCGTGGCCAGGACGCGGAACCCCGCATCGACAAAACCCTTCCCGATCCCGGCCAGCACGCTGTTCTTCTCAATCGCGCTGATCAGCACCGTGCCCTGGGTCGGCAAGGCGGACTTCGTGCCCTCCTGAGCCTTGAAGAAAGCCATCCCGAAGGAGTCGGCCAAGCCCAGCACTTCGCCCGTGGACCGCATCTCCGGACCGAGCACAGGGTCGACCTCCGGGAACATGTTGAACGGGAACACCGACTCCTTGACCCCGAAGTGCGGAATCCTGCGAGCCGCCACACCGTCGTCTGCAATCTTCTCTCCGAGCATCACGCGGGTGGCCATGCGGGCCATCTGGATGTTGCACACCTTGGACACCAGCGGCACCGTACGGGACGCCCGCGGGTTGGCTTCCAGCACGTAGACCCGGTCGTCCTCAATTGCATACTGCATATTCATCAGACCCACGACCTTGAGTTCGCGGGCGATGCGCGCCGTATAGTCCTTGATCGTCGCGAGGTGCTTCGGTGCGATGGTGATCGGGGGAATCACGCAGGCTGAGTCGCCCGAATGCACTCCCGCCAGCTCGATGTGCTCCATGACCGCCGGCACCACGACCGTCTCCCCGTCAGATAGCGCGTCGGCCTCGCACTCCAGCGCATCGCGCAGAAAGCGGTCGATCAGGATCGGCTGCTCGGGGTTCACGCCTACCGCCCGCTCGACATACTCGCGGAGCATGGCCTCGTCGTGCACGACTTCCATCCCACGGCCGCCTAGCACATACGAGGGCCGGACCATCAGCGGGTACCCGATCCCCGCCGCCACGCGCACGGCCTCCTCAACGCTGGCCGCCATACCGGCCTCGGGCATGGGGATGCCCATGCGATCCATCATCTTGCGAAACAGGTCGCGATCCTCCGCCGCGGCGATGGTCGCAACGGTGGTGCCCAGGATGCGCACGCCTGCGGCCTGAAGCTCCGCCGCGATGTTCAGCGGGGTCTGCCCGCCAAACTGCACGATCACCCCCTCGGGCTGCTCCTTCTCGTAGATCGACAGCACGTCCTCAACGGTCAACGGTTCGAAGTACAGCTTGTCGGACGTATCGTAGTCCGTCGAGACCGTCTCCGGGTTGCAGTTGACCATAATCGTCTCGATTCCCATCTCGCGCAGCGCGAAGGCCGCGTGGCAGCAGCAATAGTCGAACTCGATTCCCTGCCCGATCCGGTTGGGCCCGCCGCCCAGAATCATGACTTTACGCCGGTCGCTGCGCACCGGCGAGGCGTCCGCAGCATTGTAGGTGGAGTAGTAATAGACCGCTCCATCCACGCCACTGACCGGGACTGCGTGCCATCCTTGCACGACACCCAGCGCCTTACGCCGCGCACGGATGGAGCTCTCCGGCGTCCCCAGCAGCTTGGCCAGGTAGCGGTCGGCAAAGCCCTCCTTCTTTGCCTGCACCAGCACAGCATCCGGCAGCGTTCGTCCCCTGTAGGACAGGATGCGCTCCTCGAGATCTACCAGGTCCTTCATCTGCCGGATGAACCAGGGCTTGATGAACGTCAGGCGGAACAGCTCCTCGACGTCCGCGCCCTTGCGCAGTGCCTCGTACATGATGAACTGCCGCTCGCTCGTCGGCTCGCGCAGCAACTCCATCAACTCGGGCAGCGTGCGGCTATTGTAGTCCTTCGCAAATCCGAGCCCGTAGCGTCCGGACTCAAGCGACCGGATGGCCTTCTGAAGCCCCTCCTTGTAGGTTTTGCCAATGCTCATGACCTCGCCCACCGCGCGCATCTGCGTGCCCAGCTTGTCGATGGAGCCGCGGAACTTCTCGAACGCCCAGCGCGCGAACTTGATCACGACGTAGTCGCCGGACGGCGTGTACTTGTCCAGCGTTCCGTCCCGCCAGTACGGGATGTCCTCGAGATTCAACCCCGCGGCCAGCAGCGTGGACACCCGTGCAATGGGGAACCCCGTAGCCTTGGAGGCGAGGGCCGAAGAGCGGGACGTTCGCGGGTTGATCTCGATGATCACGATGCGTCCGGTCTTCGGGTCATGCGCAAACTGCACGTTGGTGCCGCCGATGACCTCGATCGCCTCAACCACGTCGTAGGCCCACTTCTGCAACCGGTCCTGGACCTCCTGGCTGATCGTGAGCATCGGCGCGCTGCAGAACGAGTCGCCCGTGTGCACGCCCATGGCGTCGATGTTTTCGATGAAGCACACGGTGATAAGCCGGTTCTTCGCGTCGCGAACAACCTCCAGTTCCAGCTCCTCCCACCCCAGGACCGATTCCTCGATCAGCACCTGGCCGATGAGGCTGGCCGCAATGCCGCGAGCGACGATCACGCGCAGCTCCTCGACATTGAAGACCAGCCCACCACCGGTGCCGCCCATCGTGTAGGCCGGACGCACCACAACCGGATATCCTAGCCGGTCGGCAACGGCTTCCGCCTCCGGCACGGTGTACGCCAGCTCGCTGCGGGGCATGTCGATCCCGAGCCGCGTCATGGCCTCCTTGAACGCCAGCCGGTCCTCGCCCCGTTCAATCGCATCGGCCTGCACACCGATGATCTTCACCCCGAAGCGCTCGAGCACGCCGGTCTTGTTTAGTTCCGACGCCAGGTTCAGCCCCGTCTGGCCGCCCAGGTTCGGCAGCAGCGCATCAGGCCGCTCTTTCTCGATGATCTGGGTCAGCCGCTCCACGTTTAGCGGCTCAATATACGTCGCATCCGCCATGCCTGGATCGGTCATGATCGTGGCAGGATTGGAGTTTACCAGAACGATCCGATACCCGAGGCTGCGCAGCGCCTTGCACGCCTGCGTGCCCGAGTAATCGAATTCGCACGCCTGCCCGATGACGATCGGGCCCGAACCGATAATCAAGACCTTGTGGATGTCGTCCCGCCTTGGCATGAGCCGCCCTCCCTCGTGCCGCAGGGAGCGGCAGGGCAAGAAGAGACTCGTCGCCAGCCGACAAGACTGCACCCGCACCCGCACCCCCTAAGCAACATGGCTGGCAGTGTGGTTGTCGATGCGATTGAAATCAAGCCCTTGTTGCGTGATCGGCCGCTATCCGCTGCACTTGCGGATGGTCTCGTGGTCGCCCGTTAAGGTAAAGTGCCGCCCATGCGCGGCCAGTGGTCCATCACGTGCGTCCTCCGAGGCATCGCACCTGTGGCGCTGTCGGTTGCCACGGCCACGTGGCTTCCGGCGTCAGGCGCCAGTGCTGCGCCCCCGCTCGTTCTGAACCGGACCGTCGTGCTGCAGGACCTCGGGCTCACCGCCGTCGTCATGTCGGATGCCGTCGAGCAGCCCCTGCCTCCGCCCACGGTCTACACCTATGTCCGTACCGAGGGGGGCGTTTCGGAGAAGGTCGACCTTTATGACCCCGTCGAGCTCTGGCGGCGATCACAGCACGCGGCCGCGTGGCGGTCGGACTCGGGGACGGCCCTGCAACTCGCCACGGTCTCCTCGCTCCCGCCCGTTGTCCCGGGACTGCCGCACGCCGAACTGAAAACTATCGAAACCGCGCTCCGCCGCGCGGAGGAAGCCCCTGTAGCTGCGTCGACCGAGGCGCTCGCCACCTGGGCCTCCGCCTTCTCCGGCGTGGCCGGCGCCCGCGTGAGCGCGGTGTCGCGCTGCCCGCCCCGTTTCAACGAACTCTGGGAGACCGAGTTTCCCGGCACACCCCGCTTGTGCGGGTTCGTGTTCCGGTTCAACCTCCGGTCCATCGGCATGACCCACGCTCCTGACCGGCTCTACGCCGTCCTGCTCACCGTGCCCGACGGCGACGGAGCTGCCGCCGGCCGCTCGCTGCTCCTCAACCGTTTTTTGGCCCAGATCGGGCCGACAACCGGCCGGACGGTGCCAAGACCCGATCAGGGCGGCGCAACCGGTGAGCGTACGAACGCCACCGGCAGCGCAGGCTCCAACCTGGAGGAGAGTCGCCGCAAGGCCGCTGAAAGCATCCGAAATATGCGCGGCTGGTCTTTCGTCTCAACCGATCATTTCGTCGTGCTGACGAACTTGGATGCGCGGCGGCGCGGCCTGGTGCGCGAGCTCCAGGCGCGTCTGGAGTCCATCCGCACCGCATTCGAGCGCCTGCTGCCGCCGGTTCGCCCGATCGAGGACGTCAGCATTGTTCGCGTTTTCGCCACTTCGGCGGAGTACGAGGCCTATGTCCCGCCCGAGCAACGGTGGACCGGGGGGATCTGGGTTCCGGCCAGGCAGGAACTGGTCATCCGGCCGGCCGATGACGACAACCGCGCCGAGCAGCGGGAGCGGATTCTGGCCACGGCCTCGCACGAGGCCTTTCACCAGTACCTCCACTATGCGTTCGACCGGGTGCCCACGCCGGCCTGGTTCAACGAGGGGCATGCCGAGTTCTTTGAGCCCACCTCCATCGACCGCACGGGGCGGATCGAGATTCCCGAGAAGCCGCGGCTCGTGGATATCCTGCAGCGGCTGTGCGGACGCAATGGGGAGAACCTGAACCTGGGCGCCTTCACCGCTCTTTCCTACGACCAGTTCTACGCCGCCGACGCGAAACAGAGGGAGGCGAACTATGCTCTCGCCTGGGGGCTTGTCTACTATCTTCGGAAGGCCGCTCCCGAGGCCCGGTCAACCGGCCATGCCGAGATCATCCCCTCTGCCATCGCCGCACTCCGAACTGGGAAGGATCCGAACGCCGCCACGGCAGCCGCATTCGATCGGGTGGAGTTCGCCCGGCTTCAGGCCGACTTCGCCGACTTCTGGTCCTCCACCCGCCGCCGCCGCGACGCGCAGCGATTCGACATCTTCGCGGCGACGCCGTAGCTTCCCGCGCGGAAGCTATGGCCCTCACGGCGCCAGGCCCGCCGCCAACTTCGCGGTCAGAAGGTCCAGACGACGCGGTAGAACTTCTTTAGCCCGGCATTTGTGTCTGTCACCGAGAGGATCCCGTTCGATCCGGCAATGGGGCCCAGCCCGGGCAGATTGGACCAACTCATCGGCGCCAGCGAGGTTGTAACCTCCACCTGATAGGAACCCACGTTGGTCGCAGCCCACTGAACCACAAATTCATCTCCGCTCCCCTGGACGCCCGTTATGGCTGGCAGCGCTGCCGTGGTGGTCGTGGTGGTGGTCGTAGTAACTGTCGTCGTCATCTCTATATGTTCAAAGAAACTCGTCCGAGCCCAACCGTCCGAATCGACGGTATCCGGCCCCACCACGGAAGCATAGAGGCCGTACTGCTCTGAGTAGCGGACGGCGAACTGTGTCAGGAGATTCGTTCCCCCAATGCTGACATACTTGACGATGCCGTCATTCGCCACCTGCAGGGGAGTCTTGCCGTTCAGTTCCGGGTACGGCGTGCTCCAGTCCTGATACTGCCGGTTGATGATCGTGGACCCGGCGGGGTAACTCGTGCCGGGCAACGGGGAGTCGGGAGCGATCGGGTCGATGGCCCGGTTGAACAAATGGTAGTAGAGTTTCTTGACCTGCCAGGCGGGCAGACCCTCGATATCAACGTCTGGATCTGCCGCCAGGTAGTAAGCGTCCCACACGCCCCAGGCCGTCGTTCTGTGGTTGCTGTGCCCATACTCCCCACTCAAGTCGTGCGTAACGATCACCTCCGGCTTGCAGATGCGGATCTGCCTGGCAAGGTAGGTCGCCACGTTCCAGCGACCCGGGTCGAACTCCGCCGGGTTTGCCTCGCCCGCCGGATTGTTGGTTGGAAACGGGCTCGCGGCCGTCTGAACGGTACCGTCGGGCCGGTAATAAGCAGGGCCGGGATCGGGCTCGTACCAAAGCGACCAGTTGCGCTGCAACCGGGTATACGGCGAATGGCTGCCCATTCCCCAGTCCTTGAAACGGGCAAAGATCGGCTCATTGCGGAGACCGTATGCCCAGTCGCACTCGCGCGATTCCTCCTCGCGAGTGACGGTGGGAACCGAGGAGTCGCCGCTGGTCATCGCAATATGGACTGTGGGCAGTCCCAGAACCCCTGCGTAATAGGGCATGGTGCCGCCAAAGTAGATGCCTTCATCGTCCAAGTGCGCACCGACGACCATCAGCGACACCTTGGCTGGCAGCGGCTGCCAGTCGTGATCAGCCGAAGCCCAAGGCTGCAAGCCACAGACAAACACCGCCAAGAGCACGGCGTGCCGCGCGACCGAGGTCCGAATTTTCCAGCAAGCCATAGACGTATCCTGGGCGGTGATCAGCCAGAGAGCCTTGACAGACACCGTTGGAGCGGAGAGCCGACTTCAACATCATTCACGATACCGGCTCTTCCACACTGGTCCTCTGGCTCGCGCGATCCGTGCTGAATCACCTCACCACGATCACCGTTTGCGGAGGCCGAGCGTTGGCCATCACCTTGATCTCCGAGAGACCGACAAATTCGGGATTGGCCCCAAACCGGAGGTGCAGATTCCGGCCCGCCATCCCGCTGATCGGGACCTCCGTGACCGTCTCCACGTCCGGGAACGAATGGGATGTCGTATGCAGGGAGTCGTCGGTGATCGTCACGGAGGTCGGAGCGTGCACACCCGCCACCCCGCCGCCGTAGTGCCAGATCCTCAGGTATTCGTATTTGTAGGGTGCTTTGGGCAGCGTGATCGTGATCGCCGGCCAGGCATCAAACGCGGCGGCGCTGCCCAAGTAGTCATTCCCGTAGTAGAGCACAAGCCCACCCCCGCTCCACAGGCCGCCGGCCTTGCCGTCGCTGAGCAGGTGCGGCGTCGAACGGGTTTCGCCGTGGCCTCCTTCGTAGTTCTCCGGCCTGGCGCTCTCATCGTCGTACGTGTAGGTGTACGGGAACGGGCCCGTCTGGAACGTCCACACGGCGCCCGTGGCCGACCCGTAGGCATTCGTCGCCACTACCTGCCAGCTGTAGTTCGTCTGGACCGGGAGAATCCCTGAAGGCGTCCAGCTGTTCGCGGTCACGCTGGCCGAGCCCGTGAGCGGCCTGGGCGCGGGCGGACACCACAGGTAGACCTCGTAACCGTCGGCGCCCACGCTGCTGTTCCACCCCAGGCTGGCGGTGAGCGGTACGCTCACGTTGCCGTCGGACGGGATCGGCATCACCGGCACGGCCGGGGGAAGAGCCTCCGGGGTGAACACGCGGACCTCAACAAGTCCGAGCCACTCCCTCGTGCATGTGAAGTTCAGATGGAGGACCGTCCCCTGCATGACGGCAAGCCCGACATCTTGACTGAACGTACCGTTGGCGCCGGGCGGCACGAACGGCGTTGTCGCCGAGTGCCCGAGGTCATCGCTCACGGTCACCGAGGCAGGCTCGCCGACGCCGGCCTCTATGGCTCGCGCATACCACACGGTCAGCTTGCCCAGCCCGGCATGGGGTGCGAGTGTCAGCGTCACGTAAGGTATCTTGGCCACCGGAAACACCGGCCAGGTTCCGTACAGCTGGGTTGTCGCGTCCCAACCCGAGCCGATCAGGCCGTCATTGAGCATATGCGGGGCAGCCAGTTCCTCCGGGACGTTGGGGGGGACGCTGTCGGGCTCGTAGACGTATGTGTACGTGATCGTATCGGCGGCAAGCGCGTTCGTGGTCATCAACGCCACCACCCACAGAGCTGCCATCGATGCAACCAGATGCGTCCCATTCACGGCTCACCCTCCACATCGACAACAATCGGGCAGCCTCAGCGCTGCCCGCGCCAGCACACCCACACCGTCATCTTAGGGTATCGCAACATGAGTGCGGCTTCAATGATTCCTTGTCGTGAAGTCCGAGTGGGGCTAGCTTGCCCACCGTTGGTTTGTGGGGGGCTGTCGCCATGGACACCAGGGTGTTGTGCTGCGAGCAGGGAAACGACCTGCTTCGTGTCATCCAGCAGTCCGGCTCGGACGTGGAGCATTTCCCCGACCCGGCTCAGGCACTCGACCGGGTGAGCGAGGGTGGAGGGCTGGCGGTCCTGGCCGCCTCGTACCCGGACACGCCGGTGCGACTGGACGCTGACTTCTTCGCGAAGGCGGCGGCCAAGCATGTGCGGCTCTTCGTGGAATTTCCGGGGTTCCTGCCCGGCATCGAGGTCGGCCCTGTGCGCAAGGTGACGACCGAACGCGGAGTGGTGGCCTCCGGCTTCTTCGGCCCCGCGCTCCCGGCCATGCGGATTCTCGCGATCCACGGCTGCCACGCGGTCCAGATTGCCCCCTCCCCCGAGCGACCCACGCATATGGTCCTGGCCAGGGTCGCCGGGCGCGACCATGCCGCCTACGGGCTGTCAGGGGGCGAATGCCTGCCCCTGCTCTTCGAGTGCGACGGCGGCAACGTGCTGGTCTGCACGTCGAAGTTCAGCCAGTTCGTCACCGCGCGCTATGCCGCCGCGGAGGACTGGCGGATCATCTGGGCCCGGATCCTCTCCTGGTTGACGCCCGGCGCCACCGCACCCCGGATCGAGTGGACGCCCACTGTCCGTCCTCGCTATGGCCGTGACGAAGCGCTTCCGGCCACCGCGGAGGAGGAGGCCATCGTTCGGGGCATGGACTGGCACACCGCGGCGCGCTTGCTGGTGCATCAGGCCTGGAAGGACCGCCCCCACCCCGCCGCGCCCGACGCGTCCTGGCCCTGCGGCGAGGGCGATCTCGGGCTCATCGAGGGGGTTCGGTCGGAAGTGGATCATCTCGGGCGGCAGCCTGTTTCATGGGGGCTGCGTTCGGACTGCAACGGCGAGAGCGCCGTGGCCTTTGCGCTCCGCGCCGGTATTGGCCCTGACGCCCGCAGCGCGCGGATCGCGGGCAACCTCCTCGACTGGGTCTATTTCCGATCTGGAATGTTCATCGACGGCCCTGCGAACGCAGGCTACGGATTAATCGGATGGACGCCGGAGGCGCCGGGAGCCCTCTACCAGGACAACGACGTCAGGGTCATGTTCGGCTGCATGGGCACCGCCGCGCTGCTGGGCACGAGCCGCTGGGATGAACGGCTGCTCATCAATATCCTCGCGAACTTCCGCACCACCGGCCGGCTTGGATTCCGGGGCGAACGGCTCGAAGGTCCCGAGCTCATCCGCCGGGGCTGGCGGTCCTTCTGGGATGCGCCGCTGGTCCGGCTCTCGCCGCACTTCGAGGCGTGGACCTGGGCGGCATACCTCTGGCTCTATGACAAGACGCTGTTCGCGCCATTGCTCGAACGCACCCGGCTGGGCATCGGCCGGCTGATGGAGGCCTATCCGGGCGGCTGGTTCTGGACTAACGGCATGCAGCAGGAGCGCGCCCGCATGTTGCTGGTTCTGGCGTGGCTCCTGCGAGTCGATGATAGCCCGGAGCACCGCGCGTGGCTGGACCGGATCGCGACCGACCTGCAGGCGGCGCAGGACGAGTGCGGGGCGATCCGGGAAGAGCTCGGCGACACGGCCATGGGCTACTTCCCGCCGCCGGACTCGAACGCGAGTTACGGCACGAACGAGGCGCCGCTGATCCACGCCAACGGCGAGCCGGTGGCGGATCTGCTCTACACCTGCAACTTCGCGCTCCTCGGCCTGCACGAGGCCGCCGCCGTCACGGGCGAGCCCCGCTACCGGCTTATGGAGGACAAGCTGGCCGACTTCCTGGTGCGCATCCAGGTGCGCAGCGAAGCCCAGCCTGAACTGGATGGGGCCTGGTTCCGGGCCTTCGATTACCGGCGCTGGGATTTCTTCGGCTCCAACGCCGACGCCGGCTGGGGCGCCTGGTGTACGGAATGCGGATGGACGCAGGGCTGGATCTCCGCGGTCCTCTCCCTCCGTCGCCTCGGGGTCAGTTTCTGGGATCTCACGCGCCACAGCGCCATTGCCGAACACATGGACCGGATTCGCCCGGCCATGCTGCCCGACGAAGCCCTGACGACTCCGGCGGACGTCCGGCGCGTCCGGCACGACGCGATCGGCAGCACCGTGCTCTCCATGACGCAACCCGACCCGCGGTACAACCTCCGCGGAGCCGCGGGCCTCGTCGATGGGGAACTGCTCACGGAGGACTGGGGCTGTATGTGGCTCGCCTATATCGAGTGTGACTTCGAGGCCGTCATTGATCTCGGCGCGGTCATCCCGATCCGGGAACTGGGCCTCGTCTGCATGCAGCAGGTCTTCCACGGCATGTACCTGCCCTCCGAGGTTGGGTTTGAGGTATCGCTGGACAACCGCACCTACACCGCCGCGGGACGCGCGACGCCCGACCTGCCGCCGGAAGTCGAGGGGCCGTTCACCCGCGCGCTGCTGACAGCAGCGCCGGAGGGCACGCGCGGCCGCTTCGTGCGCGTCCGCGCCGCCAACCGGCGCAAGATTCCGGAGGGCCTCCTCGGCGCCGGCGCCAAGGCCTGGCTCATGGTGGACGAAATCCTGGTCAACCCCGCAGGGCTGCAGCAGGCCGCGTGCGTCGCATCGCTCTAGCAACGGCTGACCTTGACAGGCATCATGTGATGTATGATGCTAATGTATACACAGGAGGTGCGTCATGGTGCGAACCCAAGTCTATCTCACGGAGGATGAGCGCGACGGTCTCGATGCCGCAGCCAGGTCGACAGGGAAGAAGCAATCGGAACTGATTCGAGATGCTGTTGACCGGTTCCTCGACCTGGCCCAGGGCCATCGGCGCTCAGCCATTCTGAAGGAGTCTGTCGGCCTGTGGCGAAGCCGAAACGATCTACCCGATTTCTCCGCTGCGCGGCGCTCGTGGGACCGAGGGTAACGAGATGGACAAGCCCATCCTGGTCGATACGGATGTCATGGTGGACTTCCTTCGTGGTCATCCGAAGGCCGTCACCTTGGTCCAAACGCATTCCACGCGGATCATCCTGCCCAGCATCGTTGTCGCCGAACTCTACGCTGGTGTCCAAGGCGACGCAGAACTGAGCGCACTGGATAACCTCATCTCCCTCTTCCGCGTCATTCCCGCGTCCAGCAAGATCGCGCGAGCGGGCGGCTTGTACAAGAGCCTCTACACGAAGTCTCATGGCATCGGCCTGGCCGACGCGATCGTCGCGGCCACAGCCGACGCCGAGAGCGCGGAGCTGAAGACCCTCAACACCAGGCACTACCCCATGTTCAAGGGGCTGAAGCCTGCATACACGAAGGAATCGGAAGGCCGACGCGCCGGTCCGAAGTAGCACTCAAGGAGGAATACCCCATGGCTCCATACCGTGTCCCGCTGGCGCATCCGAAGCCGGATATGCAGGCGTTCCTTGACGCCATGGACGGCAGGAAGGTGCCGGCGCGCCCGCCTTTGGTCGAGTACATCGTCGACAACACGGTTATGCGCCCGATCGTGACCGATCTGCTGGGACGGCCCTGGGTCGAGCCCGGAGCCATCACGGAGTTCACGGGCGGGCAGATGGACTTCTCGCGCGAGAGCCGGGATCTCACCCACCGATGGCTGGACAACCAGATCGCCTTCTGGCTGCACATGGGGTACGACTTCATCCGTATCGAGTCGTGCCCGCCACTGCCGGCCCGGCCCATGCTGACGGGCGACACGGCCCGCGGCAGCGAGGGCCATGACCGCGCCTGGCAGGAGCTGCACGAGGGGCCGATCCGGACCTGGGAGGATTTTGAGAAATATCCATGGCCGCAGGTCAGCGAACGTGACTTCTACACCCATCAGTACATCTGCAAACACTTGCCGGAAGGCATGGGCCTGATCAGCTGTCATGCCGGAGGCGTCTTTGAGCATGCGTCACGCCTTATGGGCTACGAGCACCTGTGCTACTGCCTGGTCGACGACCCGGCGCTGGTGCGGGCCGTGGCGGACAAGCTCGGCGAGCAGATCCAGCGGTACAATGAACACCTCTGCCAGTTCGACAAACTCGCGGTCATTCTTCAGGGTGAGGATCTTGGCTTCAATACGCAGACGCTGATACCGCCGGACGACATTCGCGGGTATTTTCTGCCCTGGCACAAGAAGTACGTCCAGCTGGCGCATCAGCACGGCAAGCGCTACTACCTGCACAGCTGCGGCAAGGTGGACGCCATCATGGAGGACCTGATCGAGGACGTGGGCATCGACGGAAAGCACTCGTTCCAGGAGGGCGTGCAGTCGGTGCGGGACATCAAGCAACGCTACGGGAAGCGGATCTGCCTGCTGGGGGGCGTTGACGTTGACAGGCTGACCAGCGATCGCCCGGAGGATCTCCGCACGTATGTGCGCGAGATCATCGACACCTGCGCGCCGGGGGGACGTTTCGCCATCGGGTCGGGCAACTCCATTCCGAGCTACGTGCCTGTAGAGAACTACCTGACCATGCTGGACGAGGCACTGCGATGATGAAGATCCTGCAGGATCCCCACTATCCGAGATATCACCTGGCGGCGCCGGGGGGCTGGATGAACGATCCACACCCGATCTACTTCAAGGGCGCCTACCACATGTTCTACCAATACTCGTTCCTTCCGGAGGATCCCTACGGCGCCCCGCACTGCTGGGGGCACGCGGTGAGCAGGGACCTTGTGCACTGGGAACATATGCCGCCGGCGATTACGCCCAAGGATCATGGCATCGCTGCAGACCGGCACATCTGGTCGGGCTGCCTGGTGGATAACCAGGGCGTGGGCACCGCGATCTACACGATCGACAACCTCGACATCTGGACAAGCACCAGCACGGATGACGACTTGCGCGTGTTCAAGAAGCATGAGGCCAACCCCATCATCAAGGGCCCTCCGCCGATACCGGACATCCTGGCCGAGATGCGGGACCCCTGGGTCTGGAAGGAGCCCGATGGCTGGTATCTGACCGTCGGCTCGGGACTCAAGGACAACAAGGGGGCCGTGTTGCCCCTCTACAGGTCCGCCGATCTCGTACACTGGCAGTACTTGCATCCGCTCTACCAGGGCGATCCGGCCAAGGGTGATCATACATTCTGCGAGTGTCCGGCCTTCTTCCCGCTGGGAGACACGTACGTCCTCACGCTGTCGCACGGTTCAACCTGGATGACGGGAACATTCAAGGACCGGCGCTTCCAGCCTGAGAAACTTGGGCGGCTGAATCATGGCAGATTCTACGTTCCGCAGACCGTCTTGGATGACAAGGGCCGCAGAATCCTGTGGGCCTGGGCGACCGAGGCTCGCGACTGGGAGGCCATGAAGAGCCCGGGCTGGGCGTCCATGCAGACGCTGCCGAGGGTGGTGTCGCTGGCAGAGGATAACAGCCTGCGCTTCGACCCGGCCCCTGAACTGGAGGTCTTGAGGGGCGCCCACCACCAGCAGAAGGACCTGACCATCGGCAACACGCCCGTACCTGTGAAGGGCAGCCAGGGCATGCAACTCGAACTGCGGGCGGTGTTCGCGGCCGGTTCAGCCCCGCGCTTCGGCCTGGCGCTCCAGGACAAGACGGAACTGATCCGCATCACGTATGACACGGTCGACAAGACGCTGCACTTCAAGGCGCCCGTCGGGGCTCGGGGTGGCTGGAATGTGTACAACGCCAACACGTCTGCCTCGGACAACAAGGATCTGGCGATCCCGCTCGAGTTGGAGCCGGGAGAAGCGCTGACTCTGCGCGTGTTCCTGGACCGGTCTGTGGTGGAGGTGTTCGCCAACCGCAAGGTGTGCATCACGGAACGGATCTATCCCGAAGACCTTAACGCCGTGCAGGCCTCGCTCTTTGCGGAGGGCGGGCAGGCGGCGGTAAAACAGGTCGATGCCTGGCAGATGAAATCGATCTGGTAAAGGTACTGCATCAAGGAACAGGGTCGACACGAGATCGTGTTTTGCGTCGGACCATGGATGGGGTCCAGCAATGAGAGAGTACAATGACTTTCCGCTTGCGATACCAGCACTACCAAGGCCGCGCAGCCAAAGACGAAGCCAAAGCCCAGCAACTCCTCAGCGACATCGCCCAAGCCCTGCAATCCGCAGGTGGCGATGCGCCGGAAGCAAGAAGGTGCCCATGAAGGCCGACGTCGCGCAACAAGTCGAGAAAAGACTCCAACGGCGACTCGATGAAAGCAGAGCCGTCTACCTGCTGGGGGCAGGGGCTTCGGTCTGTGCTGGGCTCCCCACAATGCCCGATCTGACGGCGAAGATACGTCGGCGCCTTCCGCCCAACCTCAAGGGGCATTACGACACGATACAATCCGCACTGCACACCCAACTGGGTAAAGGTCGCTGTCTCAACATTGAAGACGTTCTCAGCGAACTCCTGCTCGAACTCAATCGGCGTTCAGCCCCACCCGCGAGCGGCACGATCGCTCTATTCTCTGCTATCACGACGAGGGTGCGGCGCTTGCTGCAGAATCCGACCACTTTCGAGCACCACCACCGTTTCGCGAAGGCCTGTGTGCGAGGGAAGGGCGTACGGCCAAGAACTTCCGCAATTCCCAAGGCCGGTGCGAGATGCTCTGGCCCCAGGATCTTGACGAGATCGCGACCAACGGCCGGACCGCGAACGGCGACCGGATCGCCGGCACCAGGAAGGAGACACCATGACGGCTGACCCGCAGAAGGAAGACAACAGCCTCCGCACCGCGAATGCCGAAGCTCGGACGATGCTCACCGAGGCCGTCGCCAGACTGAGCGCCATTCTCGATGACAAGGCTATCGTGGAAGAAACCCCGATTGAGGCCACGACGGCCATGGAACTTGCGATCGAAACCATTGATGCGGCGATTGCGACGTTGAAAGCGGTCAGACCGGCGGGAAAGCGGGCGGCTGTCCCACCAGGCGGCCCCACGCACCAGCAGGGCCAGTTCCTCGCCTTCATCCGCGAGTACATGATGCGGAACCATGCCGTCGTTGCGCCCACCCATGCCGCCTTCCAGCGGTTCCTCGACCTGACCGCGCCGTCGGTGAATTCCATGCTCATCCGCCTCGAACGGCGCGGCTTCATCCGGCGGATTCCCCACCAGGCCCGCGCCATCGAACTGACCGTCACCCCGGAATGGATTCCACCCCTCGACCGGCCATTCAGACTGCACTAACCAGAAGGCAAACATGACTTTCGCGGAACTGACTTGGGAAGACCTGAAGGAGTGGGCGGGATCGCGGGTGGTCGCGCGCGGCAAGTCCTACCGGAGCGCCATCGAGGACCTGACGTTGACCGCGGATGGCCGGTTGCTGGCCTGGGTGGAGGGCGGCGACCGATACGCCACGGTTGTGACCATCGGCAAGGGCGGGAAACTCTCGTCGGCCTGCACCTGCCCCTATGCGATTGCCTGCAAACACGCCGTGGCCATGGTGCTGGCCTATCTCGAGACGGTTCAGGCCGGGAAATCCATCCCCGCCGCGTCCAAGGACGACGAACGGCTGAAACGTCTCGTCGAAGCAGAGGATGACGACGACTTGGACGGTGACGACGGGGATGAGGGTGACGGAAGCGAGACGGATGACGACGCGAATTCCGGCGGCGCCGTTCCCCGGAAACGCGCGAGCAAGCACAGCCGGCCCAACGATCCCGATGCCGCCATCCGCCGCTATCTGGGGAGTCTCGCCCCGTCGGCCCTGCTGGATTTCGTCCGGGAACTGGCGAACGACTTCCCCGAGGTGCATCAACGGATCGCCGACCGCGCGGCGTTGCAGTCCGGCGATGTGGCGAAGCTTCTGGCCAATACGCGCCACGAGATCGAGAACGTATCCGCCGATCCGGGCTGGACCCGACATTGGTCGAACGAACGCCACATTCCCGACT
>CAZJBP010000005.1:0-40314 GCA_964544115.1 uncultured Victivallales bacterium
CGCCCCCTAGGGGGCGGGAGGGGAAGGAGAGAACAACAACGGACAGGGACAGGAACCACCAGACCATTTTGCAGAACTTGACGCACACAACTCATTGGGCGGCAAGTTCTGACGTAAACTGTTGGGAATCCATTCTGAATTCTGACTCCTGAATTCTGACTCCTTGGTGCGATGCAACGAAATAGAATCGCACCCGCCGGTCGGTGGGCGGGGGGGCTGAGTTCCGGCTCTTACCGCGCGCGGCAGGAAACACCCCCGCGTAACGCCCGGCGGCATGGTGGCGAGCTCGCGAGCCTACGGGTCGCCATGGTTTGAACGCCCCCCGCCAATGGGTGGCGTTACGCCGTACCGTTCAGCGGGATGTTCTGCGGTCCTATGATGCCCATTTCAGGGCGAGCTTCTTGCCCGAATGTGCACAGTCACGGAGATAGAGATTGATCAGGTTCTGGTAAGGCACTCCCGTCTCCCGGGCCAATGCCTTGAAGTACTCGATCACGTCCGTTCCCAGACGCATCGTGACCTGCTTGCGGAAGTGCTTCGCGTAGGGATTCCGAACGGAATCTGTCAAGTCGTATTCTTTTCTCATAGGTAACTCCCGTACTGCCTGCGCTCGTTTCGCGTCGCCTTGCGCGCCGAGATGATCCGAATCACCGCGTCATTCACGCGGTAGGCATGGCATACGATCAGCAGCCGCAATTTCGCGCTGAAGCCGAGAAGAAGGAACCGGTCCTCCTCCTGCGAGCGGTCCGGGTCATGCTTCAAGCGGGCGTTCTCGTCAGCGAAGATCGTCAGGGCTTCGTCAAACGAGACGCCGTGCTTGCGCCGGTTCTCCTCAGCCTTCCCCTCATCCCATGCGAACCGCATCGCACTCATAATGCTACCGTATTGCCGTTAGAGTTATGATGCAAGCTGACTCTCCCTGATTCTTCTTCCCTCAGAACTATGGTATCTGCCAACTTGTCTTTTGCTGGGAGGTCTGGCGTCACGTGGGGGCACTGGGCCTGTGCGGGATTGCCAGCCTCTGGGTCGGATTGTCCCAGAACTCGGCTCCTTGTCAAGGCAAGCGAGCGGATCCTGATTGGCTTGTCTTCCTCGCTTACCGACCGAATGCCAACGCATTGCAACGGGTGAGGATGCATGCCATCCCGCCCCACGACGCCGGTGGTCGAAAATGCCACGCCCTGCTCACGACCCCGCATCAGCGGCCATGCCGCGGCGGAGGATGAAGCCGCAGATCAGCAGGACAAGCGCGGCGACGGGAAGCACCCCGACGAACAGGCCCACGCCGCCGACGAAGATCATGGCCGGGGGCGCGAAACGCTGAACGGCCTCGGACCGCAGCCCGGCCCGTACCATCCCCACAAGTGCCCAGAGCACCGCGGCCGCCGCCAGCAGCGCCAGCAGGCGCGTGAGGCGATCCTCCACCGTCGTCCGCAGGCCGTAGGCCCGAACACCGGCGTCCCCGCGCGGCGTCACAAACCGGCGAATCTCCCAGCGCGCGGGATCGTACGGAGGCAGATCCACCTGCATGCTGCTCAGCCCCGTGGCCACCGGCATCGCTTCCCCACCCACAGACAGACCGAGCGCCGCGCCGCGCGCACCCGGACTGCGCGAAGCAAAGATCCCGCGCAGGACAATCGGACTGCTCTTCAGGACCTCACCCTCCTGGAACGAGTCAACAGCCTGACCGTTGTCCGAGCCGTCATCGTCCGTAGACGGGGATTCAGATTGCCCCGCCTGCTGCTCCTGCTCGACCTCCAGCCGTCGCTGGTATCGCGCCGCGAGGTCGACCTGTCCCTTCTTCTTGGAATCCTCAAGCCTCCCGTCCCTTTCGTGCTCCGCGGCAGCATCTTGCTGGAAGAAAACGGCGTTTTGCTTGAGGGCGACAGGGCTCTTGGTGACCTTCGTTTTCTCACGCACTTCTTTGTACAGCTCGGGCGCAGAATCCGGCTTCCCACCCGCCTTCTCGTCGCCTTCAGGTCTTTCCTTGTCACCCCAGTAGCTCTTGACCTTGAATTTCTGTTCCGCCGCTTTGCTGGGCTTTCCGGTCAGGGAGGCCTCATCCCAGTTTGCCTCGCTCTTGAGCGCGTCGCCGCGGCTCAACTCGTTGCGCTGCCGGGCAAACTGACCGTTCAGCCAGCCCCGGTTGTCTCCCACGGGGGTCTTGACCGTTTGCTCGGAGACATCCAACTGGCGCTGGGCTTCGGCGACGACCCCAGCCGCGTTGGCCACCTCCAGATTCAAGCTCGTGTTGTAGCTGAAAGTTTTGGCCGAGTCCTGCGAGCGCTGGAGGTCCTTCTGCACATTCTTGAGATTCGACGCGGCGCGCGCCTTCTCGAACACGCCGCCGTACTGCAGGCTGCGCACCAGGCGTTTGGCCAGGCTGTTCTGATAGGCCAATTTGCCCGCCTCGAAATCCGCCGTGTCCTGCACCTCGCGCATCGTGCCGCTGAAGTGCAGCCAGCGATGGCTTCGCGGCAGGCGCAGTTCGACCTGGGACAGCTCGACGTTCACGTTCAGCGTCCGCATCAGCGGCGCGTCGGCTGCGCCCATCGCCGGCAGTGCGCCCGCAACGCCGCCGTACTTCAGGGACACGACGTAGTCGATGTCGCCCGGCGCGGTCTTCACCAGCGGCACCCGCACCCGCTGCACCGAACCGGTCGCGCCGGCGATGGGTTTGACGGGATCGCCGGCCACCGCCGCGGACCACAGCGCCGCGCCCGGCGGCAGCTCGATGTCCAGGAACTGCTCCGTCTGGTTGTCGATCTGGTAGACCTGCTCGCCGCGGTACGCCCCCGCGCTGTCCATCACGAGCGTGCACTGAGCCAGGCCGATGCGCGCGCCGGCTGTCTTGACCTCCTGGCGCTGGCGCGCGGAGAACACGAGGCTGGCCCCGGCGGACTCGGCCGCGGCCATGAAGGCCTGCCCCATGCCGCCGCGCATCAGGGGCTCCACCAGAGCCCACTCGCGCTGCTCGCGCTCCAGCGGATCGAGCCCTTCGCGCGATTCAACCGTCAGCTCGTCGCGTCCGGAGTTCTCCAGCGTCACGTACTGCCGGCTCATGCGCCCGGTCAGCACGCGCGGCAGACGCACGGTCTGGCGCCCGCCGGTGAAGATGCGATCGTGCTCCACGAGCACCTTGATCTCACCCATGATTTCATCCTGCAGGTCGGCAGTCACCGTGACGCCGCCGGCGCCATCGGGCTCAAGCCGCTTCTCGCGCAGGTACGGCACCCGGATCCGGGCGGCCGCGAGGTTGTCGGGCAGCACGAAGCGGATCTGCCGCACGCCGGCGTTGCGCACGGAAAGGCTGATCAGGACGGTCTCCTCGATCGCGCGGTCGGTCGCGCGGACGTTGGTCACCGTGTAACTGGTGACGTCGGGTTGCCGCCGCACGAGCCCCACGCGCCCGGAGAACGCCGGTGCTCCGTAGCGCAGAGCCACCCGCGCCAGGGCGCGCTGCGGCTCGGAGAGCCAGCCGAACGCGTCGCGCAGCGGAACGGCCTCGATCCCGGCGAGCTCGCGCGTGACCACGTCGAACCCGGCCTCGGCCTGTACGACCAGCCACCCGTCCTGGCGGGCCGCCCCGTCGAGGACAATCCACGGCAGCGCGGCGTCCGCGCCCTCCGGGCCCTTGCGCTCCCCCTTGCGCTCCGCCGACGACCGCACGAGAACCGGCAGCCGTCCGCTGACGCCGCCCGCAAACTGCAGGTAGACGGTGTTCGTCGCCGCGCTCTCCCGCACGGTCCACTCCGCCAGGCCGGGCGCGGCCACCTCGTCGATCTTCATGCCCCCCGGCAGGCGCAGCACCAGCGCGTGGACGGGACGGTCCTCCGCCACCACCTCCACCCGCGCTTCAAGGGTGGCCGCCTCCGAGGTCAGCTTGTACACCGCCTGCACGGAGGCCGAGACGCGCGCCGCCACCGGCCGGGACCGCAGCGCCAGCTTGGCCGACGGCGAGGCGAATTCGTAGGCCTCGTGCGGCACGCTGCCCAGCGGGCTGTCGGGGATCAGCGCGGCGAGCGCGCCCGCCGCGTCGGGCCAGTCGGCCCGCTGCATGCCGCCGGCCTCGAGCGTGCGCACGTCCAGCAGCGGGCTGCGGCGGACGCTCAGCCGGCCCTGCTCCCGCACGGCGTCCGGGAATCGCACCATCGGCGCGGTGAGACTGCTCTCGTCGCGTTCGCCGCCGGCCACGGGCCGCCAGAGGTGGAACGTCAACACGGCCTCGGCCGATGACGGCCGCAGCAGCTCGACCGTCACGGCGCCGCCGTCGCGGGCCGCCTGCTGCCGGTCCTGCCCCTCGGCCAGCGCCCAGCCGCGCACATTCTCGCCCTCGACCTTCTCCAGCAGGTAGCCGGCCGGCAGCGTTGCGGCGAACGATGACCGCTCCCCGCCGCGGAAGGCCAGCGTGGCCCCCCAGACCAGCCGCACCTGGTCCTCGCGCAGGTCCAGCAGCGCCTCGGCGGAACTGGTCAGCGCGGACGCGGCGTTGCCCTCGACGGTCTTCGAGCGCCACTGCAGGCTGAGCTGCCCGCCGGGGCCCACCGCCGTGTCGATTCGCTCGCCGGCGGCACGGGTCCGCCAGAGCATCCGGTCCAGCCCGCCGCGCAGGTGGACCTCGGTTCCCTCCTCGGGAACGGTCAACGCCAGCCGGGCCGTCGGCGCGCTCGGCACCGTGGCCTCGACGATCCGCCACCCGCCGCGCCGTTCGACCGGCGCGCGGATCGTCAGTTCAAGCACATGCCGCCCACGGCCCTTTATGCACACCAGAAAGCCGCCGTCCACGACGGCGAGAGACGCCGGGGCGTTCTGCGCGACCGCCTGCTGCGGAGAGGCGTTCGCCGCGCCCATCGACGGACGCGACGCCAGCGCGGCCGGGCCACCGTCCATCGTCGCGCCGACCAGCACCGCGCCGCCCAGATTCAGCGGCACCGCCACGGGAGCGTCCGTGAGGATCTCCACGCTCAGCGTCGCGCTCACCACAACATACGTGCCCGTCGTCAGCGTCGCGCGGCAGACGGCGGATTCGACCGCGAACGGCACCGGCGAGGTGGCCGAACCAGTGTCAGCCGCCCGGGCAACGATCGACGTCATGCGCGTGAAGTCCGCGTAGGGCACGAGCACCTGGTTCGCCGCAGCCGGCCCTTCCTCCGTCCGGTACGGCATGATCAGCGCAGTCGCCGGCACCTCCAGCGGCAGGCGCCGCTCGATCAGCTCGTCCCAGCCCTGGGGCGGCGCAGCCGGGGCCGCCTCGGCGCCGAGGGTGGCCGACGGTGTTGACCCCAGCGCGGCCAGCAGAAGCAGGGCCGATGCCGTGCGCGCGGCGCCACGCCTCGACACCTTCAGCGCCCGCCGGGCGGCCAGGCCGCGCCATGCCGCCCACGCGACGTAGTACACCGCCAGCCAAACGGCCGCGTGGAACAGCGGGTTACACAGCAGCACCAGCCCCTCGAGTCCGGGGATCAGCGGAACCGCCATCGCCGCCGCGAGCACGACGCCGGTGAACGTCCATCGGGTCGCCCGCGGGCGCGGCGTCAGAGCGGCGCCGGCCAGCAGCGCCGCCAGGGCCAGGGTCCAGGCCGCGGCGGACATGCGTCGGACCTGCACCACGCGCAACTCCAGGCGCGGATCGCTGCCGAGGCTGTGGAAGCCCAGCGGGGCGCCAACCCGCGACAGCTCAATGTCGAGGCTTGAGATGCCCTCGATCGCCCAGGCCTTGGTCTGCCGCTGAGGTTTGTCCGCAGGGGGCTCGCCAGACTGAGGGGAAAAGCTCGCGGTAGGTCCGGCGGCAGGCGCCGCGGGCATCACAGCTGCAGACACCCCTGGTACCGAGGTATCCACCCGCGCCGCCAGTTGCTCCGCCGACTGGTTGCCGCTGCCGATCCCGCCGGCATCGCCGGCCGCCTGCTCCCCCGGTGCCGGAGGCATCTCAACGGTATCCACGTTGTTGGCGTAGTCGTCTTTTCCTACGGTCGACGCCATGCGCGCGCGGGCCGCGCTGCAGCCGGCCATTCGCACACAGCCGCCGATCAGGCCACGCTGCATGCTCATGCCGCCGGACATCCTGTAGAGCCAGCGCGCCAGCTGGCCGGCGGCCGGCTCGGGCGGGTGAATCGACAGCGCCTGCAGCGTGCCGGACGAGGCCACGGCCCGGTAGCCCTCGGGCAGGTAGACCTCCCAGCGCATGTCGGCCATCGGCACGGCCACCGCGCCGGGAAATTCGTCGCCATAGAAGAACAGCGCCGGCGCACTCAGCCGCACGCGGCTCCAGACGCTCATGGTGTCCACGGGGTCCTCGTACACCACGCGCACGTCCACGGTCGCCGCCTCGGGACGCGGCGGCAGGCTCATCAGGATGCGGTCCCCTTCCTTCCGGGGCCGGGCCGGGGTGCCATCGATCGAGGCCGCCCACATCCCGGAGCCTTCGGGCAGCCGCACGTCCACGAGCTGAGCGCCGCCCCGCAGCATCAGCCGGACCGCCGACTGGCTTCGGCCCTCGGCGGACAGGATCGTCGCCATCTCAACCCGCTGAACCACGGCCGGCGGCAGAAACGCGCCCGGCCGGCGCTCCACGCGCAGCGCGACGGCAACCGGCTCGCCGACGAAGCTGTACGCGCCGAGCAGTCGCCGCCCCGGCCGGTACTCCGCGTCCACCATCTCGCCGACGTCCACTCCGCGCGGATGGCTCACCGGCGTGACCTCCAGTTCGGCCAGCCCTTCGACCGCCACCCACCCGGACTGGTACTCCACCCCTTCGGCGCGCACGCCGGGAACCTGCGTCTCGGCCCTCGGGCCAAAGGCCGCGGGCATCACCATCTCCGCCGCGATGTGCACGACGCCCGAACGCGCATCGGCCAGCTTCACGCGCCACACGCGCCGGCCGGCCTCGATCGCCGCCGCGGATTCCTTGACGGCGGTCTCCCCCACCCCGGTGATGGCCACCGCCGCGGGCGTGTTCGTCGGCAGGGAAAATTGCACGTCGCGCACGCGTGCGTCGGCCACCGCGTAGATCAGCTCGTAGCGCAGGTCCAGGCCGTCGGGCATCACGCGGCAGAACGCGTACGTCTCGGCGGTCACCCGCGGCACGCGGCGCTCGACGGTCATCGTGGCGGTGAACGGGTGCGCCTCGTAGGCATACGCCAGGGAGGTCGGGACCCCGCCCAGGCCGAAGGCGTCCTTGCGGTTTTCGTCCAGCGGATACAGGCCTTCCAGCCGCCCGGCGCGCACGGCCAGATCGTCCACCGCGTTCACCGCAATCGCGCCGCGCTCCCGCGTGACGCCGCCGACCACGAACTCAGGGAACGGCTCCTCGCGCGTGGTCCACCCCTCGGACCAGCCTTTCGGGGCGCTCTCGGCGACGAGTTCCACGCCGGCGTCACGCTCGGGCGGGAGGCCCTGCGGGAACCGGATCTGGACACGCGCCGCGCCGCCGGTGGCGTCGAACACCTCGAACGGCAGCGCGCCGCCGCCGGACATCGCCGCCCGCGTCACCCGCCAGCCGGCGGGCGTCAGCACGTCCAGCGCAAACAGCTTCTCCCGGCGGGGCAGCAGCGCGAGGCCGCCGTTGACTACCAGCCCGGCATCGCTGACCGTCAGCACATAGTTGGCCGTCAGCAGGAGCGAGGGCGGCACCGGCCGGCACGTCGCCGACAGGCCGAACTCGGCCGACGGCGCATAGTACGCCAGGACCGTCCGCGAGCCGGCGGTTTCGGCGGCCGGAACCTGGCGCGCGGCGAGCTGCATGGCCTCGCCGATCACGCCGAGGTCAACCGGGATCAGCCCCGTGGCGCGGACGTCGCCGATCTCCAGCGTGCGGTCCGCGGCCACTCCCACGATGGCCACGTGCGACTCGACGTCGAGCGGCTGCAGGACCGGCAGGCGCCAGTCGGACAGGTCGGGATGCACGCGCAGGGCCGCGACCTGAACGGTCACGCGGCCGGTGGTTTCCTTGCGCAGGCGCAGGACCAGCGTGCGCTGGCCGCGGTCGTCCTCCACGCTCCACGCGGTCACATGCGGCGAGGCGGCCTCGGTGACCTCGAACTCGCGCGGCAGCGACACGCGCAGCTCGTCGATCGGCCGGCGCTGCACGTCGAAGGTCAGCGCCGCGCGCAGCCGCTCGAGCGACGGCGCCACCTCGTCCACGATCACGCTGCGGGCGACAACGGCCCGGTCGTGGCTCTTCAGGCGGCTGTTGAGGCTCATGACCAGCGTCATCGGGCCCCGCCGGGGCAGCACGTCGAAGTCCGTCCGGTTGGCGGCCGCGTCGAACCGGCGCGACATCACGTCCGCGCCGGACTGCACCTCCACGTCCCCGGCCACGGTCAGCCGCAGCCGCGCCGAGGCGGGCGACGGCAGTTCGAGCTGCAGCGTCTGGCGCGCGGCGGCCATGGCCACCGGCGCCACGCCCTCGAACACCAGGCGGCGGCGGGCGGGCCCCTCGACCAGCACCCGGACGGCCCCGTTGGTGATGACCAGCGGGGCGGGCTTCCCGTCGATATCGGCCGACATCAGGCCCAGCCCCGAGAAGGCCAAGTCCACCGCCTGAAGGCCCGGCTTGAAGGTTTCCAGCGTCACCACGCCGGAGACCACGGCGCGCTCGTTCGACACCGCCACACGGTAGTCCGCATCCACGGCCGCGGCGCCGTACGGCGGCTGCTCGGCCTCGGCCTGCACCGCCCGCCGGCGCAGGTCCTCATAGGCCAGGCGCGACATCCATACCCGCTGCCGGTCGCCTTCCATGACCGCGTGCAGCGCGTCGAACGGAACCAGGAGGACCCGTTCGACCGCCGGCGCGGGGGGCGCGGCGTCCGCGGCGCGGGCGAAGGAGGGCAGAGCGAAGAGAAGGGCGAGGAGAACGCTCAACGCCCAACGTCCAACGTTCAATGTCCAGCGTTCAACGCTTAACGTCCAACGCTCAACGCCCAATGCCCAATGTCCAACGCCGAACCCTGAACGTTGTGCGTTGAACGTTGGATGTTGAGCGTTCGCAGCCATCTCACCTCGACCCGCGTTCATGGCCGGCTCTCCTGCGCGGCGGGAGCTGCGGGTGGAGGCATGGGCGGAGGCGACCGGCGCGCCCGGCGGGCCGCAGCGCGGGCCTCGCGGCGGGCGCGGACCTCGGGATCGCGCGGACGCTGGACCGCGATGTACCACATGCCCCAGATGACCAGCACGGCGAAGACGGCGCCGGCCGTTGCGTTGTTGACGACCGCGCGGGCCAGGCTCGGCATAAAGACCGCCACCGCGGTGAGCGTCACGACGCCCAGGCCGATGCAGAGGAGACGCCGCACGGCGCCGGCGGGGAGCAGCAGCAGGCCGACGCCCACGATGCCGCTCAGCAGCAGGCCCTGGATCCATCCCTGGTGCAGCGCGGACAGGCGCAGCGCGCCCGCGACGCCCTCTTCCGGCCGCAGGGTCGAGTAGAGCACGTGGCGGCCATCGGTGGCGAAGCCGCTCATCGCGCTGTGGTCGCCCGGCACGTCCTCCGACACCCAGTTGAGCAGCCAGTTCGGATCCTTCGCGGCGCGCGGCCAGGAGGTGAATCCGCGCAGGACCCACACGATCTCGTCCGTCCACGGGCCGCGGTAGCCGAGGTAGGTCTGCTCGCGCGGCAGGTAGGCCGAAAGGTAGACCTTCTGCACGGCGGGCTCCATCGGGAACTCCGGCGGGCGCAGCGTCAGGCCGCCGCCCTGAACGGTGTAGCGCATCTCAAGCACGAACAGGCTGTCGGCGTTCTCGGACAGCAGGGGAATGAAGAACTCGCCCTTGTCGCCCTGCTCCAGCGGCACGGGGCGGCCGTTGACCCGCACGGGCTGCGTGTCAAACGCCACGTCGCCGGGCAGCCGCACCTGGAGCCGCTGCCGGGCACTGCGCATGCGGTAGAGGGCCTGGACGCTGGTCTGGCCGCTGCGCGTCAGGACCATGCGCACTACGCCGCGCTCAATGCTGGTCGCCTTGACCTCGCGGAGTTCGTAGCGCGTCGCGCGCACGGCGAGCGACCACTCGTCGTGAAACTCGAACGCGCGCGCGGCGTTGTCCGCCTTGAGGCCGGGCATCAGGTCGCGCCGCGGGTCGATCGGGATCAGGCCGGACAGGCCGGGGGCCGCCGACACGTCCAGCGTCTCGGCCTTGGCGAGAACGATCTGTCCCCAGGCGCGATCGACGCCCCTGGGCCGCAGGCGCGGCACGGCGAGCTCGACGGTCTTGCCGACGTCCAGCTTCTCGATCTTCTCCTCCCAGGCCAGCCGGATCTCCGTGCGGCCCAGGAATTCGCTCTCGCCGGAGAGCAGCCACGCCACGCCGTTGGACGCCACGCCCTGGGCGGCGGCGCCCTCGGCCCGCGCCTGGCGGATGCCCCCCGTGGTGACGCGCGCGTTCTGCGCCACGGAAGCGGGCAGGTCCACGCGCAGCGTACGGACGCCGCTGTAGCGCACGTCCGCCGACAGGAGGACGTCGAACCGCGCCACGCCGGAATCGATCGTGATGACCATCCCCTGGGCCAGAGTGATGTGCGGCGCCCGCCGTTCAACCGACAGCGACAGCGACACGGGGTCGTCGCCGAACTCATACGACAACACCGCGCGATCGCCCTGCGCCCCGTTCTCGCCGCCCGACCGGAAGGGCACGCCGCGCAGGCCCTGCGCCTTCCGAGGGTTGATCCGTAAACTTTCAGGGCTGTACACGGTCAACCGCCCCTGCTGGCGGGCAACGCTTCCCGGCTGGGCATGGACCAGAGGAATGGGCAACTCCACCTCCCCGCCCTCGGGGCTCAAGAGGCGCGCATCGTCGATCGGCCGCTGCAGCCCGATCGCCACGGCGCTGCGCCCGAGCGCCTTGCGGTTCAGGTTCACCGTAAGCAGCCGGAAGCCGTCCGCGGCCGCGTCCAGCGTATGCCCCTCGACCGACGCGGCCGGCACATCCCCCTCGACGGCGCCCCGGACCTCGCGAACCTCGAAGCCCTCGGGCACAAGGAACGGGAAGCGAAATACGCCCGAGCGCTGCACGTCCTGGACGGCCAGGACGGTCACGCCGATGGATTGGGGACTGACGGCGACGTCGACCCGCGAGGTGCTGACGATGAAGGGCTGGATCATTTCCGAGCGCACGACGAGCGCGTACGGCACGCTGGCGTAGCGGTAGGCGAAGTCCCCCGCGTCGCGCGACAGGAACGCCGGAAGCTCGGCGCCATCCACACGGACAAGCCCGTCGTGCTTCGCCACATCCCCGCGCAGCCCGGCGCCCACGCGCACGGCAACGAACCCCTGCTGGCGGGCCACGTCCCGCGCCCGGACCAGGGGAGCCACGGCCTCGGACGTTTCGCCGAACCGCTCCATCTCGATCAGCAGCGACTGCAGCCCCTTCGTCGGCTGGAACAGCTGCACGGTGACGACCTGCACCTCGTTGCTGGCCTTCACCGACCACTCACGCACGTTCTCGTCGAACACGGCCGTGACCTTCTGGTCGGCGGGCAGCTCAACCGCCAGCTCGCTGACCTCGGTCCGGCTGATCTCGAACTCCACCCGCACGCGCGAGCGCAGCACGCCCTCTTCGATCGTGACGCTCTGCTCTGCCCGCGCGTTCATCAGGGCCCGCAGGCCGCGAGCCCCCTCGGCCTTCGGCGTCCACTCGATGCGGACCTCCGGCGCGGCGCCGACGAAGGCCACCACGCGCGTGCCGCCGCCGGAGGCGGCGGCGGGGGCATCGGTGGCCGCCAGCATGGGATGGACCTGGACCTTCGCGTCGGCCTCGGGCACGCGCACATCCCAGCGGCTCACGGGGCAGAGCGGTGCCTGGAACGACACTCGGTTGAGGCCGGGATCCTTCGTGTAGGAGCGGGCGAACTCGAGGTCCAGCGTCAGAGCCCGGGCCGCGCCGGCTGCGTTGTCGATGAGCAGCACGTGGCCGCCGTCCTCGAACACCAGGCGGGCCGACGACCCGTTGGTCGTGGCGCGCGTGATCGCCACATCGCCCAGGCGCAGCGGGATCTTCAGCCACCCCTTGCCCAGCGCCTCGATCTTAAGCTGGGCCGTGGCGCGCACCACGTCCCCGGTCACGGTGGCCGTGCCGGACACCTCGGAGATCAGGTAGTCCCGCGGGGGCCGGGCCACGGGCTGCGTTCGCCCGGCCTCCCGGGCGGCCGTCCACAGGCGCTCGAATTCCTCATACGGCACAAACACGCCGCGGCCGGTCTTCTCGAAGTCCTTCCACAGTTTGTCATAGGGAACGTAGATGCTCTGCTCGCGGAACGGGTTCTCCGCGGCGGCCTCAGCCCCCCTGGCCGTCCCCCCGGCTGACAACACCCCAAAAGCAAGCAGCAACCCCGCAATACGCAGTCGGCTCATGTGACGCACCTCCCCGGAGATTTAGACTTTAGTCGACCCGCGCTCAGGGTCAATTCAATAGCGAATTCACGACGAGGACGCGCGCAGACCGGCTTCAGAAAGGTAGACGTCTGCCGGTGGCAGCGTCTTCAGGATTTCTGCAACCCTTTGCTGCCGACGACGGAAGGCAGACCGGCCTGAAGGGGTGACCTGATAGACCCCGGGACTAGTTTCACCGCGGAACACGCCGGCCCCCGGTCGCATGAGGCCGCCGTTTTGGAAGATGTTCGAGGTCGTCGAGGTCTTTGTGCCTGCCGGAAGCCTGCTTGTTCCGGCGCAAATGACGCAGAGAAATCAGGTTCACATTCAGCCCATCCAACGCGACGACCTCGCGCGCCGCAAAGCACTCGGCAAAGTCGACCCCGTCAATCTCGGTCAGAACTTCAATTCGCATGGGGGGCACACCGACGCGGATGATCTTGCCGCGTTGAAGAAAGAGCTCCTGCGTCAGACTGGCGTCTCGCAGGCCGAACAGACGAAACACGTCAACCAACTTGGACGCGTTCTTCGCCGAAACCGCCACCCATACGTCCATGTCCGCTGTGGTACGCGGGTAGCCATGATAGCCCACGGCGTACCCCCCGATCAGCAGATACTCAACCTTCGCCGCGTTCAGCAACCTCAAGAACTCTTTGAAGTCGCCGGGAAGAACGTGCTCGGCCAAAGGCCACCTCCCGATTCAGTTTCATGGCGCGGAGACGCTGGATCGGCATCTGGGATCGCCAATACTGATCATCCGACGAATGCCTGCGCAGGTCGGACACCACGAGGGCGCTGCGGGCAACTCTCATGCGGCTCACCGTACCACACGTCACCTGTGAGCACAAGACACCTGACCGGCGCCGCGTTTCCGTCTTCAGGACGCGGCGCCCGCCCTGGAGGCCTTGCAGGAAGGGGGCCGTCTTTCACCCGGATGGATCTCGCCGGGGCCGCTCCACCTGCAGCACGGTGGTCTGGGCCAGGCGGAGGCGGTCGAGGAATGCGCCGCTGACAAGGTCCATCACGTCGTGCATCGCGCATCGCGACGGCAGGGAGGGTATCGAAAAGCTGCGCAGCACGGCGGCGGCCTGGCCACTGAGGTCCGGAGGCGTCAGGGCCACAACCGGGATTCGCAGCGATGTCTTGCGGGTCTTCATCCCCAGCAGCAACTCGCGCGCCTCGGCGTCAGCGGAACAGAAATCCAGCAGCACCGCGTCGATCCCGCCGCTCTCGAAGCGCGCGGGAGGGGTCGAGTAGTCGTCCGTGGCCTCCACGCGATAGCCGTGGGCGGCAAACTCGTCCGTCAGCCGCTCGCGGAGGACCGCATCGCCCGATACAATGAGGATCCGGGCCGACTCGACCAGCGGCAGGCTCAGCTTCACCCCGGTGCCGCGACCGAGACGGGGGACGGGGCTTTCGATGGTAAGGTGGCCGCCGTGGATGTCGACAATCTCCTTGGCGATGGCCAGCCCAAGGCCGGAGCCGGCCGGCTGCTTCCCGACCGTGTAGTAGCGCTGCGTGACGCGGTCGATCTCGTCGCGGGGAATGCCGACGCCCGAGTCCTCGACGCACAGCCGCACGAAGCCGGCCCGCTCCGGATCGGGCTCGATGACGAGTCGGACCCCTCCGTGCTCGCCGGTGAACTTCACCGCGTTGCCGACGATGTTGACGATGACCCGCTCCATCTTCGCCACGTCGCAGTCCACGAACCACCACCGGGGGCCGGGGTCGAGCTCAAGGGTCTGCCCTTTCTGCCGGGCCTGCACGCGCAGCGCTTCCATTGCGTGCATCACCAGCGGCGCCAGCGGCACGCGCGTGCGCGACAGGCTCAGCGACTGGGTGTCGATGCGGCGCAGGTCCAGGATATCCGTGATGGTCGCCAGCAGCCGCCGGCAGTCGCCGTCGAGCATTTCGATGTATTCGCGGACCCGGCCGGTCAGAGGGCCGGCCACGCCCCGCAGAAGGTTCGCCACCGCATAGATCATCGAGGTAAGGGGCGTGCGCAGTTCGTGGGAGACGTTGGACACAAACTGGGTCCGCACCCGGTCGTGCTCCTCCAGCCGGGCCATCGCCTGCTCGCGCGCCTCCTCGGCCTGCTTGCGCAGTGTGACGTCGCGGATGGAGAAGCACAGCTCCCGCCCCTCCCCGAGGTCAACGCGGTTGACGGCAATCTCGGAGGGGAACATCGATCCGTCCCCGCGCACGCAGTACGCCTCGATCAGCGTGTGCCGCTGGCGGCTGGCGTTGGCCCACACCTCGTCGATCAGCTCCGGGGAGGACCCTGAGATAAAGTCGAGAATCCGCCCGCCGACCAGGGTGTCCGCCGGCACGGCAAGAAACTCCACCGCGCGGAAGTTCGATTCGGTGATGACGCCGGCGCGGTCGGTGATCGCAACGGCGTCGTAAAGGCTGTTCAACAGGCGGTGGTAGTCCGTGGTCCCCGCCCCCATGAGGGCGCCCGCATCGGCGGGGTCGCGACGGCGCCGCCGCGCCTTGCGTCCCCCGCTCTCGGGGGCAAGGTCGATACGCAGCGTGCGGGTGTTGGGATCGATCTCGTTCATGCTCACCTTGAGCAGAGGACTACAGCGCCTCCCCTGCCGGCAACCGCCAGACTACCACGACCACCCGGCGGCGCACACAGGAAAGTGTCCCGTTTGTCGGGCTTGACCCTGCACCCGCCGCAACTCTACTATCTGTCCAAAAGAGCCCTCAGGCGGCTGGCGTGGGTTTTGACACATTTCGCCAGCCCGTTCGGTCGCGGTCTCGCTATTGAAGGGACCGATGCGGACCCCTGCATGTGCGGGAGAGGGCGATAGGGAAGCGATTCAGTTCATGACAGCATCTGCAACTACGCTCGAACGCAAGACGTTGTGCTCGGAGCACACGTTTCACATTCCGGTCATGGGGACCGGGTTCTCCATCGACACCCCCCTGAGGGTAGCACGCTTCGGAATCGCCTCGGTAATCTCGCTGGTCGACGACATCCTCATCGAACAGGTGCACGCACATCATGCCGCCGAGGCCGGGATCCCGTTCACGCCGGTTCCCGCCGGCCATCCCGACCCGCGCGCCGCGCGGATCACCGCCTATCTTAACTTCATTGACTCCCAGGTCGATAAACAGATCCAAGTCATTCGAGCAGAACCGTTTGAGCCAGGTAGAGATATTACCCGCTACTTCGAGTTGCTTCCGGAGACGCCGCTCAAACGCCTCTACCGGCGGATGCGGCAGACCACGGATGCGGCCGAGCGTGCCCGGATCGAAACCGAGCTCCGCAGCCAGATCCGACCCGGGAGCATCGACGTCAATATCATGACGAAGGTCGATGCGCCCACGCGCCGCGACGGCGAGACGCTGCCCCCCGAGTTCAACGACGGGATGAGCGCCCTGCGAGGCTACGCCCGCAGCACGGTGCACTCGGCCATCGTCTTCTCCGCAGGCCTGAACCAGCGCCTCTATTCCTACATCGAGCAGTTCTCCGATTTCCTGGCCGACGCCACCGGCTATCTCAAGAAGCGTATTGTTCTGAAGGTTAGCGACTTCCGTTCAGCCGCCATCCAGGGGAAGTACCTCGCCAAGCGCGGGCTCTGGGTCTCCGAATTCAGGATCGAGTCCGGCCTGAACTGCGGGGGACACGCATTTGCCACGCCTGGATACGTGCTGGGCCCGATCATGGAGGAGTTCAAGCAAAAGCGGGCCGAGCTCGCGGAATCCCTCCACGCCGTCTACAACGAGGCGCGGGTTGCGCGCGGCCTTGATCCGGTCGCCGAACCGCACCCGGTGCGACTGACGGTCCAGGGCGGCATCGGCACAGCGTCCGAGCAGGCTCTGCTGCTCAAGTACTACAGCGCCGACGGCACGGGCTGGGGAACCCCCTTCCTGCTGGCGCCGGATGTGACCCGGGTGGACGACGAGCTCCTCGATTTGTTGATCCACAGCGCCGAGGGCGACGTCTACCTCAGCGACAGTTCGCCGCTGGGGGTGCGTTTCTGGAATCTTCGGACCTCGCCGAGCGAGGAGGCGCGGCGCGCGCGCATCCGGGCCGGACGCCCGGGCACGCCCTGCCCCAAGGGATTCCTGCGCAACGACACGACGTTTGGCGACCGCCCCATCTGCCAGGCCTCCGCCGACTTCCAGCGGCGCGCCCTGGCGGCGATCGAGCAGGACAGCGCCGATCCCGCGACGAAGGCCGCCCGCAAGGAGGCCGTCCTTGGAAAGTCCTGCATCTGTCACGAGCTCGGGGGCAGCGTCCTGCGCCGCCTGGGCATCGATGCGTCGGTGCCGCCCGCCGTGTGCCCGGGCCCGAACATCGTGTACTTCCGCCGCCTGACCAATCTTGACGAGCTCGTCGGGCACATCTACGGCCGCCTCTCCGTGCTGTGCAACCGCGAGCGGCCGCACATGTTCATCCAGGAACTCAAACTGTACGTGGACCACCTGTGCGAGCTGATCGAGAAGCAGTCGGCCGGACTGCTGTCCCGGACGCCCAAGCAGATGGAGGAATTCGCCTCGAACCTGATGGACGGGATCCGCTACTACCGCGCGCTGTCGCGCCAGGTCGTGGAAGAACACCGCGAGCGGTTCCTGACCGACCTGGCGGCCATGCAGTGCAGGCTCGAGCTGCTGTTGCGCCCGGTGAAGGCGGCCGGCGAGCCGGCGGCCTGACCACCGGCCGCCCATTCGCCCGCGCCGCCGCCCGCTGTCATGATACTGCCGTTCACAATGAAGTCCCTGATGGGCTGGGGCGGCGAGCGCGTCCTCCAGAATGCCCAGGCCCTGCTGGACAAGGGCCTCGTCCAGCAGGCCGAATGGGAGGCGCCCTGGATCAAGGGCACCGTCCTCTGGAATAACCGCCCGCTCCAGACCTCGGCCCTCATCACCAAGGGCGGCATCCTCGAGAGCCACTGCCCGTGCTACACCAACCGCGAGCGCGGCCTGGTGTGCGACCACGTCATCGCGCTCGGCCTGGTGCTCGTGAAGCGCGCCACCGACCCGCAGCGCGACGTGAAGTACCGCGAGGAGATGCGCCGGGCGTCGCGGCTGGCCACGATCAGCGAATCGAGCTACATCCGGCGCGTGCCGGACACCGAGCCCGGCGCCGTCCCCGCGCGCCTGCACCTCACGGCGCCGGCGGGGTGGCTCGCCGCATGGCAGCAGGGCGGCAGCGGCCTGGAGCTGCGCTGCGAACTGGAGGCCCAGGGCCGGCGCATGCCCCTGGACCAGGTGCCGCGCGGCATCCCGTACGCGTTCAGCCGCTCCGACGAATCCCTGCTGTTCGTGCTGGAGGACATCAGCGAGGGCCCTCCCACGGGGCGGATGAACGTGGGGGCCGAGGACTTCCTGAACATCCTGCGCCTGCTGAGCGGGGGCGGAGCGCTGCACATCGACGGCGCCGCGGACCTCGCCGTTAACCCGGTGCCCGTCGGCTCGCACCTGCGGATGAACCTCGACGGGGCGACCGGCGAACTGCGCCTGCTGATCCACACGGAGGTGCCGTTCATGGCTGCCGGCGAGGCCCCGGCATATCTCGTGTCGGGCCGCTCGGGCTGGGTGCTGGGAGCCGGCCAGCTCTGGCCCCTGGAAGCCGTCCTGCCCCGCCCCTACCACGGCCTCTACCAGGCTCCGGTGGCTGTCCCGAGGTCGGATGTGATCCGCTTCATGAAGCAGGAGCTGCCCCTGATCGGGCAGCACATGCCCGTCGAGTCCGACCTCTCGCTGGACCTGTTCAGCGTCGAGCCCGCCATCCCCCGGATGCGCCTCGTGCTGCGCGGCAGCCCGGCGTCCGTGTCGGCCACGCTGCTGGCCTGTTACGACGCGATCGAAATGGTGGCCGCCAAGCCCGACGCGCGAGGCCTGTTCGCGCTGCCCGCCCCGGACGATCTGATGGGCTACCGCGTCCGCAACCCCGAGCGCGAGCAGCAGGCGCTGACGCTGCTGGAGCGCTTCGGCCTGCGGGGCCCGCGGGGCGATGAGCTGGGGCCGGTGGTGGGGAGCCGCGAGGTCCTCAACCTGCTGGGCACGTGCGTGCCCTTCCTGCGCCGCCACGGCTGGCAGGTAACCCTGGAGGGGCGCGTGGGCCCGTTCATGGACGGGCTGAGCTTTGCCACGCCGGTGGTCAACATCCAGGACACGACCTCGGGCGGCTGGTTCGACGTGGGGTTCAACTTCGAGGACGGGCAGGGCGCCAGCCTCTCCGCCGCCGATGTGCAGCGCGCCCTGCGGATGGGCGACGCCTTCATCCAGCGGGGCGACCGGGCCCTGCTGATCGACTCCGATGCCGTCACCTCGATGCTCGACGTCTTCGCCGACTGCGGCGGCCGCAGCGGGAGCCAGCCGGGCCACTTCCTGCTGTCCAACCTGTATGCGCCGTTCGTCAAGTCCTCGCTCGACGGCCTGGATGGCGTCGATGTCGAGGTGTCGCCGGACTGGCGCGACCGCGCCGCCCGCCAGAATCGCCAGCTGCGGATCGAGCCGTCGCCGCTGAACCCCGAGCTGGCCGGGCGGCTGCGCCTCTACCAGCGCGAGGGCGTCGACTGGCTGTACTTCCTCGAGCGCGGCGGGTTCTGCGGCATCCTGGCCGACGAAATGGGCCTGGGCAAAACCATCCAGACGCTGGCCTGGCTGTCGCAGGCGCGGGCGGACGAGGACTCCCAGGGCCTCCCCGCGCTGATCATCTGCCCGACCAGCCTCGTGGACAACTGGGAGTCCGAGGCCGCGGCCTTCGTGCCGTGGATGCGCACGCTGAAGATGAGCGGCGCCGACCGGCACGAGCTGTGGAGCCGCGTGACCGAGTCCGACCTCGTGATCACGTCCTACGCGCTGCTGCGGCGCGACTGCGACCGCTACGCAGAGCTGGACTTCGCCGTGATGGTCTTGGACGAGGCCCAGCACATCAAGAACCGCAGCACGCAGAACGCCCTCTCGGCCAAGCGCATCCCCGCCCGCCACCGCGTGGTGCTGACGGGCACGCCGATGGAGAACAGCGTGAGCGACCTCTGGTCGATCATGGACTTCCTGATGCCCGGCTATCTCGGCTCGCCGGACACGTTCCGCGCCAACTACGAACTGCCCATCGGCCACGGCGACGCCGACGGCGAGCTGGCGCAGACCAAGCTCCGGCGCAAACTGCAGCCGTTCCTGCTGCGCCGCCTGAAGGTCGACGTGGCCGCCGACCTGCCGCCCAAGATCGAGAAGACCGCCCTGTGCGCGCTGTCGGCCGACCAGAAGGTCGTGTATGCCGAGCTGCTCGCCGCGTCGCGCCGCCGCGTGAGCGACCTGGTGGCGAAGAAGGGCTTCAACCAGTGCCGGATGGAGATCCTGACCACGCTGCTGAGGCTGCGCCAGGCCAGCTGCCACCTGGAGCTGCTCAACATGCCCCAGCTCAAGGCGGAGAACCCCTCCGCCAAGATGGACATGTTCTTCGAGCTGATCGACGAGGCGCTCGACGGCGGGCACCGCGTCCTCGTGTTCAGCCAGTTCGTGTCCATGCTGACGATCCTGCGCCGCGAGCTCGACGCGAAGGGCCTCGGCTACTGCTATCTCGACGGATCCACACAGAACCGCGGCGAGGTCGTCCGCGAGTTCAACACCAACCGCAGCGTTCCGCTGTTTCTGATCAGCCTCAAGGCCGGCGGAACGGGCCTCAACCTCACCGGGGCCGACATGGTGATCCACTTTGACCCCTGGTGGAACCCGGCCGTGGAGGACCAGGCCACCGACCGCGCCCACCGCATCGGCCAGAAGCGCACGGTCTACAGCGTCAAGCTCATCGCCGAGGGCACCATCGAGCAGAAGGTGCTGGAGCTGCAGAAGAAGAAGCGAGCCCTGATCGACGCCACGATCGAGTCGGACGAGGACGTCGCCCGCAGCCTCTCGTGGGAGGATGTCCAGGAGTTGCTCGAGGCGTAGGGCCGTCGCTCCCGATGCGAAAGCCGCGTTCCCGTTCACGGCGGAGCGCGGCCTTGCTGGCGGTCAGATGATATCGAGACCGATATGCTTCGCCATCCTGTCGAAGTCCGAATCATGGTGGATGAGCTGCAGACTGTGCTCGGCACAGAAGGTGCCGATGAGCACGTCTATTGTCTTTCAGACCGTCACGCCCTTCGACCTGAGAAACCGGTAGTTGGATGCCGACTTCTCGGCGATGGAACTCCGTCCACCCCGGCCCTTCACACCCGCATCGACATCTTTCCGACGAGTCCCGGAACACCGCGTTCACGTCCCATGCATCCATACCAGCATTTCCTGTCCCGGAGCGCGGTTTCCCCAGACGCAGTAGGGGACGGCCGTGACGGCCACCTTCCGGCGCATGCTCGGGGCCATGCGGTAGATCGGCCCGTCCTTCCAATCCTGCGGCCGCCGGCGCAGGGCCTGGCCGCGCAGCACAACCACGCCGCCCATCTGGCCTTTCACGAAGACCGGCGTGAACCGGCCCGTGGCCGAGAGCGTGATGTCATTGAGTTCACAACCGTTATCCTTCTGCTCGAAGCAGTAGACCAGCGGCCCGCGCTGCAAAGCCACCCGTCCGCAGTCCATGCGCACCTTGGGATTGGCCTCCATCCGCAGCACCGGCATGGCAAGCGTCAACTTCACCCGGTCACCCGTCTGCCAGCGGCGCTCGACGCGGACGTACCCGCCAGCCGCTTTGGCGCGTACGGGCTTGCCGTTGACGGCCAGGGAGAACTTCGGGCACCAGTTCGGGATGCGCAAGGCCAGCGTGAAGCGCGCGGCGGATTCCAGGTTCAGGAGCATGGTGACCTTGCCGTCCCAAGGGTACCGGGTGGTGGTGTGCATCCGCAGCGTCTGCCCGGCCACGTGCAACTCGGCGTCGCCCTGGGCATAGAGGTGAACCACGGCTGCGTCGTCCTTCTCCGAGTAGAAATACTGCCCCACGGAGGCGATCAGGCGCGCAATGTTCGTCGGGCAGCAGGCGCAGCCGAACCACTCCTGGCGCGCGGCGGCCACATTCTCCCCGGCGCCGCGGCTGGCCGCCGGATAGACGGCCAGCGGATTCGCATAGAAGAAACGGCGGCCATCCAAGCTGACCCCGCTCAGGCAGCCGTTGTACAGGCTGCGCTCCATCACGTCCGCGAATTCACCTTCGCCCGTGAGCTGCAACATGCGATGCGCCCAGAACACCAGCCCCACCGAGGCACAGGTCTCGCAGTAGGCCGTCTCGTTCGGCAGATCGTAGTTGAAGGAGAAACCCTCGTTACGGCCCGATGAACCGATGCCACCGGTCACATACATGCGCTTGCTCGTCAGATAGGACCACAGTCTGCGCAACGCCGGCAGCAGAGAGACGTCACCGGCTTCCTTGGCGACATCCGCCATGCCGCAGTAGAGGTACATCGCGCGCACGGCATGTCCGACCACCTCCTTCTGCTCACGCACGGGCTGGTGGGCCTGACAGTCGACATAGTCATTCCCGAACCAATTCTCCTTCGGCCATCCCTTCTGGCGGAGCGCTTCGTCCTCCAGCCGGAAGTAGTTTGGCTCCTGTCCCCGCTCGTCGATGAAGTACTTCGCCAGGTCCAGGTATCGCCTTTCTCCCGTGGTGCGGTAGAGTTTCACCAGGGCCAGTTCTATTTCCTCATGCCCGCAATAGCCGCGCTTCTGCCCTGGCCCGCGGCCAAACACCTTGCCGATATGGTCCGCGCAGCGGCACATGACATCGAGAAATTGGCGTTTGCCGGTTGCCTCGAAGTAGGCGGTCGCACCCTCGATCAGGTGTCCGGCGCAGTAAAGCTCGTGCCATTCCGCCAGATTGGCCCATCTCTTCTCCGGCGCCACCACCGTGAAGTGCGTGTTTAGATATCCGTCTGGCTGTTGGGCGTTGGCGATCAGGGCCACGACCCCGTCCACGCGGTCCTCCAGTTGCCTGTCAGGACGGATCTTCAGGCGGTAGGCAGCGGCCTCGATCCACTTGCCGATGTCGGAATCCCAGAAGATGTGCGGCGGGTTCGGTTGTCCCGGTTTCCAGTCGAGCCGCCAGGCGTCGATGCGCCCGGTCTGTTTGCACTGCTCATACTCGATGGGCAGCGTGATCTCGTGGTTCACGGACTGGCGTGGCGCCCAAAACGGGTCCGCCAGCGAAACCCGCGTGAACGACACCGCAGAAAGCGAGCCGGCAAGTTTAACTGACATAGACGCCACACCTTTCCAGTTATTGTATCGTCTCCGTCTTTCTCCGCCCGCACAACACCCCGCCGGCCTGCTGCCGGCCATTCAAGGCTCCACAAGGAAAGACCGCGGACAACAAGGCGCCCACTTGCTGCACCTGACTGACCCGTCCGCATCTCGCACTTCGCCGCGGAGCCGCCAGTAGTAGGTGCCACTCGACAGCCTGTTCTCCTTGAAAGGCATCAACGTGCCAATGGGCCCAGCCATCGTATCAAACACCACATCACGGAATTCAGAGTCTCTTGCCACCTGGAATCGCACGGGCCGCTCGTACTTCGCCCAGGTGAACTTCTGCGTATCTGGCGCTTCGTCATCAACAACCTGGGGTGTGCCAAACATATAATATGGCATGTGGAAGGGAGGGTTGGGCTCTCCTTGGCTGACCTCGCATGAGGAGTATGGAAACCATTCCGCGTCGCGCCTGTGTTTATCAATCTCTTCCCTGGCAAGCGTCCCCCCCACGTCTAATCGCCTCTGGACACCGCCAATCAGGTTGAGGACGCGCTTCCGCTCCTGCTCGTCGCCAGATTCAACAGCCGCCTTGAGCCTCCTCACTATCTCCGACACTGTGCACGGTTGTTGCCACTCTACGATGTCGGAATCGCCGCCACCTGCTTCGGCGCTTCGTACGAGCGCACAGGATCGCGCCCCCTCCTTGAGGAACCGTTTGCCGTCCACAATTGGCGGCGCCAAGTACCACGTCCCGCGCCGCTCGCCCACAGGAGGCGCCTGTCTCTCATCGCCGAAGAAGACGATCACCATCCCTCCCGGCCGAACCGCGCTCGCCGCGTCCGGGAATTGAAACGTCACGCCCTCAGCGTCCCTGACCCGCCATCCAGCGATAGTGGCGTCACGGTTGCCGACGTTCTGGACTTCCACCCACACATTGCTTGGCGCTCCTTCCCAGAACGGCTGGATCTCCGAGAACACCAGATCCGGGCCGTCTTGCTCAGCCTGGACGTGTGTTTCAGCCTGAGAGGCTACTGATATGCATGGTACACTCGCGCCGATCGCGATCAACGACAACACAACGATGTGCTTCACGCTCATAGGCACAGGTTAATAGTCAACCTTCAACCCGAATTCAAGGCGCGCTGTTTCTTTGGCGGGTGTGGCCGCAGCGCAGCCGTAAACAGCGGAGCGGTACCCGTACACGTGCACGATCTCTCGACTGCAGAACGTCGGGAACGGGAACGTGTATGCGTACGGGACCGCCTTGCCCCGGGGCCTACGGCCGGTCCGCGGCGCGGCGGCCGCGGATATCGAATGCCAGCGTGGTGCTGTCATCCGACCGGACCAGGTCGAGGCTGACCTCTCCCAGCGGGGCAAGGCGACTGAGCCAGGGCTCGACGTGCGCAAGTTCGGCCCGGGAGAAGGGCGGCTTCGGCGGGTTGCTCAGCATCACCCATAGTTCATAGACGGCTTTCAGATTCCGCGCCGCGTCCGCGGCCGGCGACGTATCCACCCACACCGCGGCGCCCGTGCCCGGCGGCGCAGCGGCCAGCGCGGCCACGGCCGGGTGAGGCGGCTCCTCGCCGACCGCCGACAGCGCGCGTCCGAGCGTTTGCGCGTTGCTGCAGAACACGACCCACGCGCCGAATGGCGCCATGCCAAGCTTCTCGAGCGGCGGCACCACATCGCCCGGATCCTGCCGCGCGCTGGCAAAGACCGTCACCGCCTGACCCTCCACCTCCATGTCGCGCGGCAGGTAGCTGGTCCGCAATCCCGCGTTCAACCGGTCGATCACGTTGGTCGCATCGGCCATGGCGGCCGCCGCGTCGGTCACCGGCACGGCCAGAAAGATGGAGGGAACGCGCAGCGACATGACGCGGCCGCTCCAGTCCCCCGAGGCCACCCAGGCGAAGACCGGCGCATCGACCCGCACGTGCCGCTTGGTCACCCCGCGAACCGCTTCCTTTACCGCCGGCGGCAGCGGAGACCGGCTGACCCACGCGGCCGCATCGCCGGCGGACATTGCCCCGAGCGCGACGGTGCCAGGCGGAATCGGCAGGCCAGCGGCCGAGGTCAGCCCGTCAGTCGTTAGAGCGCGCCCCGGCGGCATGGGCTTCGGCACGGCAATCGACCCGCGGCAGCCTTCCGCGTTGACGGCATCCAGAACGACGCGCCACGGCGGCGTGCCGCTGTCCGTTCGGACCCAGGCCCGGTCCCGCGCGGCATCGAACGAGGCCCCCCACCCCTCCGGCGGCGCCACCAGCCACGGTGCCGGCAGGGCCGCGCGCGCCGCCCGCACCCGCAGGCGGGCCGCCGCCATCGGGTCGTGCGAAAGGCAGGCGATGATCACGCCCTCGTAGACGGCGACCGATACCGTCTGCCCCTCCGGCAGGCCGCGGCCCTGCCACTGCCAGAGTTTGTCGCCACCCAGGCGCACGCACGTGACGCCGGACAGTTGCCGATCCATCAATCCGAGGCGCAGGTACTGGGCCTGCCGCCCCGCCCAGGTCGCCAGCATCCACCCCGAGGCGCCGGACGGCCCTGGCGGTATGACGGCAAACAGCGTGCGGCGCGGGCAAAAGCGGCTGACCAACCGGCGGACGGCGGGCGTGTCGAGCGACACGGCGGAGCCGGCCTGCGCGTTCGCGCCGCCGGCCGCGATCAGGAGGGCGCGCAGCGTCGGACACCGCGCCACCTCGGACCAGCGGCCCGCCAGCGCCTCGTGGTCGGTGACCAGCGTCGCCTCTTCGGGAATCAGGCTGTACAGCCGCTCGGGGCGGTACGGAAACGTGAAGATCCAGCAGACGCACGCCGCGAGGGACATCAGCAGGAGCAGCCAGAAGACGATACGTTTGAAGATCTTCATGTCATCTGCAGGCTGCCGACCAGTTCGCCCACGCCGGCCATGCCGTGGCGCCGCAGGTAGCGCTCGATGCCGTCGATCACCCTCAGCGGCGTGGACGGATCGGTGAAGTTGGCGGTTCCGACCGCGACCGCGGAGGCCCCCGCGATCAGGAACTCGATGGCGTCGTGCGCCGTCACGATGCCGCCCATGCCGATCACCGGGATGCGCACCGCGCGGGCGGCTTCCCAGACCAGCTTGACCGCCACGGGGTGCACGGCGGGGCCGGACAGGCCTCCCACCTTATTCCCGAGCACCGGGCGGCGGGTCTCGATGTCGATGACCATCGCCGGCAGCGTGTTGATCAGCGAGACGGCGTCGCACCCCGCGTCCTCCGCCGCCTTGGCGAAGGCCCCGATGTTCGGCACGTTCGGGGATAGCTTGGGAATCACCGGCAGGCGGGTCCTCCGCCGGACGGCTGCCATCACCTGCGCGGCGGCCCGCAGGTCGGTGCCGAACGCCATGCCGCCTTCCTTGACGTTGGGGCAGGAAATGTTCAGCTCCAGCCCGGAAACCCCCGGCACATCGCTGAGGCGCGCGGCCACCTCCGCGTACTCCTCCTCGCTCGTGCCCCAGATATTCACGAGGACCGGCACCGCCGGATGTCGCCGAAGGAAGGGCATATACGTGGTGATGAACCCGTCCACGCCAGGCCCCTGCAGGCCGATGGCATTGATCAGCCCGCCCCGGACTTCCACCATGCGCGGCGGCGGGTTGCCATCCCACGGGCCGAGGCGGATGCCCTTGACCACGAGGGCTCCGAGACGGTCGATGTCGATGACGTCGGCATACTCGGATCCGTAGCCGAACGTGCCCGACGCCACCATCACCGGGTTCTTCATCCGGAGGGATCCGATCGAGACCGAGAGATCCATCGGAGGCTGAGGCTCAGGGGTCGGCGCGCTGTCAGGGGTGCGGTTCATGACCAGATCACCTGCTTTGCCTCGAAGATGGGACCGTCCTTGCAGACGCGCCCCCAATACTCGGAGCCCTCGGGGGTGCGCAGCCGCTGGACGCACGCCAGGCAGGCGCCCATGCCGCACCCCATGTGTTTATCCAGCGACAGCCAGGCGGTCCAGCCGTTCCTGACCGCACGCTCGCCCAAGGCGCGGAGCATGCCGTCCGGGCCGCAGGCGAAGAACTCGGGGGGCGGATCGGCGGGGCGGCGGGCGGCGAGCCATGCGTCGAGCGCCACCGTCACCCACCCCTTCACGCCGGAGCTGCCGTCGTCGGTGGTGACGCGCGCGTCCCAGCCCTCGGCGGCCAACTCACCGTAACACAGAATGTCGTGCTCCGTCGCGGCGCCGATGAAGGCCGTGCCCGTGACCGGGCTGCGAGCGGCCAGGAAGCTGAGCGGCGCGACGCCGTAGCCGCCGGCAACCAGCACGGGGTGCGAGCCGGCCGAGGGCGTGGGAAACGCGTTGCCCAGGGGCCCCAGGATGCTGACCGTCTCCCCTTCCGCCACCTGGGCCAGGGCCTGAGTGCCGACGCCGACCGGTTTGTAGAGGATCGCCAGCGTTCCGTCCTCGGCATCGAAGACGCTGAACGGCCGGCGCAGGACGCAGTGCTCCAGCCGCGGCACCCGCAGGTGGATGAACTGGCCGGGCCGGACGCGCGCGGCGACGGTCGGGGCCTCAAGGACCAGTTCGCGATAGCCGGCCTGGAATTCGCGGTGCCGCACAATGCGCGCATCCACCATCTCCGCCGGCGTTCTGCCGTGTGAGTCGTCGCCCAAGGGAACCCCCTCTTCCGCGCTGGCCGGCCAGAACCACCCTCGCCCCGGCCGGTCAGTGGAACGGCATCCTGACAGATCACTGGCTGAAGTTCAAAAGGGAAACGAGAGCCCACCCCACAGGGCCGCAAGGCTATTAGCGGTTTAGGCTGCAGGCTATTAGGCGAACGAGGGCCCGCCCCACGCCGTCATCCCGAAGCGCAGCGAGAGCTCTTCTTCATTCGGGTCACCCAACCGGATGAGATCTCTCGCTGCGCTCGAGATGACTGGTTTGCCTGAACCCCGAACCCTGAACCCTGAACCCTACCCCCCCCGCCTAACGCCTCCCTCGGAGAACCAAGGGCCCCGTGGCGCCTGCCCGATTCGATTAGCCGACCGGGGCGGGCGCATGGTAGAGTCGGCCCCATGCGCATCGTGTTCATGGGGTCGGCCGAGCTGTCGTGCCGCTGCTTCGAGGCCATCGTGGCGGACGGGCGCCACGAGGTGGCCGCCGTCGTCACGCAGCCCGACCGGCCGAAGGGGCGCAACCTGGAGGTCTCGCCCTGCGTGGCCAAGGTCCACGCCGTCCGCGCCGGCATCCCCGTGCTCACGCCGGCCAACGTCAACGCGCCCGAATCGCTGGCCGCCCTGCGCGGGCTGGCCCCGGACCTGATCGTGGTCGTGGCCTACGGCCAGATCCTGCGGCGCCCCATTCTGGACCTGCCGCCGCGGGGCTGCGTCAACGTCCACTTCTCACTGCTGCCGAAGTACCGTGGCGCCGCGCCGATCCAGTGGGCCATCGTCCGCGGCGAGGCGGTGACCGGCGTGACCGTGATGTTTATGAACGAGCGGATGGACGCCGGCGACCTCATCGCCCGGCAGGCCGAGCCCATTCGCGAGGATGACACCGCCGGATCGCTGCACGACCGCCTGGCCGCCGCCGGCGGCGCGCTCCTGGTCCGCACGCTGCCGGCGCTCGCCGACGGCACCTCGCCGCGCACACCCCAGGACGAGGCGCAGGCCACGCTGGCGCCGAAGATCCGCAAGCCGGACGGCCGAATCGACTGGACGCGCCGCGCGCGCGATATCTACGATCACGTCCGCGGCTTCAACCCGCGGCCGGGGTGCTTCTGCACGCTGACCGACGGCAACGTCCTGCGCGTGTTCGGCGTGCGGCCGGAGCCTGCCTCCGGAACGCCGGGCACCGTGCTGGACAGCGGCGCCGAGGGCCCGCTCATCGCGGCCGGCGAGGGTGGCGTGCGCCTGATCGACGTGCAACCCGAGGGAGGCCGGCGCATGACCGGAGGAGCCTACCTGCGAGGGCATCCGCTGGGTCAAAAGCTGAAAGCAGAAAGCTGAAAGCAGAAACCTGGGAGCAGAAACCTGGGAGCGGGCACGAAGGGAGACGACGCATTGCACCAGACCGTGAGAGTGGAACTGGGCAGCCGATCCTATGACATTCGGATCGGCTCGGGCATGGCGAGCGGAGGAGCGCTGGCGGGGGCGGGACGCGTTTTGCTGGTCTCCGACTCCAACGTGGCGCCGCTGCACGCCGATGCCTGCGAGCGGGCGCTGGCGGCGCGCGGCCTCACGGTGCGGCGCTGCGTGATCCCGGCCGGGGAGGAATCGAAGTCCCTCGCCCAGCTCTCGGCCCTCTATGACGCCGCCGTGGCGGCGGGCCTGGACCGGCGCGGCGCCATGGTCGCTCTCGGCGGCGGCGTGGTCGGCGACCTGACCGGCTTCGCGGCCGCGACTTACCTGCGCGGCGTGCCGTTCGTGCAGGTGCCCACCTCACTGCTGGCGATGGTCGACAGCTCCGTCGGCGGCAAGACCGGCATCAACCTGCCGCACGGCAAGAACCTCGTCGGCGCGTTCTACCAGCCAGTCGAGGTGACCATCGATCTCAACACGCTGACGACGCTCCCCGAGCGAGAGTATCGCTCCGGGCTGGCCGAGGTGGTGAAATACGGCGTCATTCGCGATGCGGCGTTCTTCGCCGAGCTCGAGGCCGGCGTGCCGCGCCTGCTGGCGCGCGATCCGGCGCTGCTGGGCGACGTCGTGGCCCGCTGCTGCCGGATCAAGGCCGAGGTCGTCGCGAGCGACGAAACCGAGTCCGGGCCGCGGGCGATCCTGAACTTTGGCCACACCCTGGCGCACGCGCTGGAGACGGCGCTGGGCTATGGCACATGGACGCACGGAGAGGCCGTGTCCGCGGGCATGGTGTATGCCGCCGAGGTCTCCGTGCGGCAGACCGGACTGCCGCGGGAATCCGCCGCGCGCCTGCGCCGGCTGCTGGCGGCACTGGGGCTGCCCGTGGACTGGCGCGGCGAGGGGGCGGTGTCGTGGGAGGCGGCGCGCGCGGTCATGGCGCGCGACAAGAAGGCGTGCGCCGGCGTGGTGCGCTTCGTTCTGGCGCGGGGCCTCGGTTCCGTCCAGTATGGGTGTGAGGTTCCCGAGGCGGTGCTGCGCGACGTGTTCGCGGACGCGCCGCAAGGTTGATCGGCGAGCGATGAACAGGAGAATGGAACATGTCGGCCGTCAGTGAAGCCATTGCCCGCGAGTATTTCGAGATGCTCGGCTACCTGGTCTGCCAGCCGCGCAAGTACAGCATGTCCGGCCGGCAGAAGACAGCCTCGGAGGAGGTGGACCTGGTCGTGTTGAACCCGGCGCTGACAGAGATGCGGCTGCCGCAGAACGTGGTCTGGAGCACGGAGGATTTCGCCGGCGTGCCGCGGGCGGTGGTCGCCATTCGCGGCTGGCATACCGAGCGGTTCTATTCGTCCACCTTCGAGCAGGCTCCCGACCTGCTGCGCTTTGTCGAGGCCGACAGCCTTAAGTTCGCGGCGACCTTTCTGGGCCGGGACGACATGGCCAAGGTGCTCTGCCTGCCGCGCCTGCCGGCCTCGGGAGAACTCAAGGCCAAGACCATCGAGTTTGTCCGGCAAAAGGGCCTCGACGGCGTGATCTCGTTCAGCACCATCCTGGCGGAACTGATCCGGCGCGTAGAGATCAACCGCAACTACGACAAGTCCGACATCCTGCAGATGATCCGGCTGTTCAAGAATTACGACCTGTTGAAGGATCCGCAGATGGAGTTGTTTGGCCGGGCGGCGCCGACCCGGCGGGCGCCAAAGCCGAAGGGCGGCAAGCCGAGTCTCCCCGAGACCGACGAAGCTCTGCCCCCCGAGCCCTGAGATCCCGGGGCGGCCACGCACGCGTCACCAGCCGCGGCGGCCGCGCAGGGCGGTCCGGTTCTCGGCGCGGATGTGGGTGAGCACAGCGGCGGCCGTGGTGCCGCAGGCGTCGGCCATCTCGTCGGCGCGGAGGGTTGCCCCGCCCTGGCTTCCAAGGAGCACCACTTCGTCGCCCGCCTGATGCGGGCCCTCAGGCCCCAGGTCCACGGCCATCGCGTTCATCTCAACGGCGCCAATGACGGGGCAGAGCCGGCCCCCGACCAGCACGCCCCCCCGCCCGCCGATCCGCGGATCCACGCCATCCCGGTAGCCGGCCGCCACGGTGCCGACGCGGGTGCGGGTTCCGGCCAGATAGGCGCCGCCCGAGCCCACAGCGAAACCAGGCGCGACCTCCTTGACCTCGGCCAGCCGGGCCTTCCAGTGCAGAAACGGGGCGCAATCGACGTCGGGCCGGTTCGACACACGGGGAGTGTATCCATAGGGCAGCAGGCCGGACCGGGCGCCGTCCATGATCCAGCCGGGATTCCTGAGCATGGCCGCCGCGTCGGCCATGTAGCACATCGGCGCCCGCACCCCCGCGCCGCGGCACGCCTCAACGGCCTGGCGAAAGCGCGCCACCTGAACCTCGGCCAGGGCGCCGTCCTCCGCCTCCGAAGCGGCAAACGTGGAACACAGCCCGACGATGCGCAGGCCCGGCGTTCGGGCCAGCCGTCCCAGCGTGTCGGCGCTGCTCTGCCAATCGAAGCCACACAGGCCCATGCCGGTATCGATCTCGGCATGCACCTGCACGGCGGCCATCTGCGCGGCCGCCCCGCGGGACAGCGCCCGGGCGTGGGCCTCGGATACGACGACGACCGTCAGGCGGTGTTCCAGGATCGCCGCGATGTCCCCGGGATCGGCAATGCCGGCCACCAGGATGCGCGCCTCGGGCAACAGGCGGCGGACGTCCACAGCCTCTTCCACCCCGCAGGCCTGGAAGGTCTTCACGCCGCAGAACCACGCGCATGGGGCCACCTCGGCCAGCCCGTGGCCATAGGCGTTGCCTTCTACGCTGAAGACGAGGTGCGCCCCGCGGGGCAACACCTGACGCACCGCTGACAGGTTGCGCTTCAGCAGTGCCAGATCCAGTTCGATCCACGTGGCCGACATGATGCGATTGCACACCCACCACCGGACGGGAAACGCGTCAGGCCGGTTCGGCCGACGGCGACTCCTGCCCCGGCGGCGGCTTGATCAGCGATACCCGCAGCGGATACCTGAGCTTCAGGTCCCCGTCGAGCAGCACCTCCACCCAGTGTGTGCCTTCCTCCTCGATACGTACGTTCATGAACACTTCGACGCTGGTGGCCGTGGCCTCGTCCCCAGGGAGTCGGATGGGGACCGGCTTGCCTTCCACCAGCACGTGGACGCCGTCGGGCCGCAGCAGGCGGCTTCGCTGCTGAAAGCCGCCCGATCCGCAACACCAGCGGTTCACCACGCACACACGAGGAAAGACGGTCGGCAGCGACGGCACGCCGATGATGTCAAAGATGCCGATCAGGATGAACTTGCCGTTGCGCTCCTGGCGCACGTCGTCGCACATCAAGCTGGCCTGTAGATCCGGGGTCATCGGGGATTGGGGCATTCTTTTTGGGCGGGGTTACGGGGTTCAGGCGTTCAGGGTTCAGGGGGCTTCTGGATTCTGGCTTCTGTATTCTGAATGCTGGCCACTCTACGCCCCCCCCTCGCCCATCGGCAATCGCCAATCGTCAATCCGCAATCTCCTTCACCTCGCCGCCCCAGGCGCGCAGGCGGCTGACGATGAAGTCCACGCAGGCGGCATGCTGATCGCGACCGTTGCCGGTCACGTTCATCGCGGGGCCGAACTCGAAGTGCACCGGCTTCGACCGGGCCACCGGGCCGAGATCCCGTATCCACCGTCCGATGCCGTGAAAATCGGTCTTCAGCGCCAGCGGCACCACCGGCACGCCTGCCGCCCGCGCCAGCTTCACGCCCAGCGAGTTGAACTCGGCCGGAGCAAACTGAGGCGAGCGGGTCGCCTGGGGAAAGACGATAATCGAGCGTCCCTCGTCCCTCAGGATCCGCTCGCCCTCCGCCATCACCTTCCGCAGGTCCTCGCGCGGATCGCGCCGGGTGACGGCGATCGGACGGCAGGCGCGCATGACCGTGCCGAACACCGGGTACTCGAGGAGGCTCTGCTTGATCACCATCGTCACCAGCCGATACTTGAGCATCATGACCGGCAGCACGAGGGTCTCGAGCATGCTCATGTGGTTGCCGACGTAGACCGCCGGCCCCGAAAGCGCCTTGATGTGCTCGATCCCCCGGACATGCACCCGGCCACCGCACGCTTCAACGGCGCGCAGGACGTCCAGCGAACGGCGCCCCCAGTCCGCTTGACCGAACGGCAGGCCCGACCGGCGCAGGCTCCGGCTCGTGCTGACCACCACGCCCATCACCCGGAGATGGTACCATGTGTCAAAATGACCCAGCAGTCGATCGGCCGGACCAGGCCTGTAATCGGCCGGCGTGTCATAGCCGTTCTGAGAATCCAGCAGGTTCCAGAGCTGTTCTACCGTCACAACGCCTCCACCCGGGTCGTCTCCCGTGGGCACGGCGAGCGCCCGGTGCGGAAAATAGCGGCACAAGGGGACTTGACGACGACCGGGGAACTGTATAGTTTCTAGCCCGCCCCAAAATCAAGCGTTGGTTGGTGCGGAGAGTGGGCGGAGGTCCACTCTTTTTGTGTCTTGGGGGGCTTTGGACGAGCGGAAAACAACCGCAGCCACGGCAGCGGATATCAGGGATAGGTGAGCCATGAACACGGAACTGCAAACGATCCTGAGCTACATGGAGAGGGAGCGCGGCATTGGCCGCGAGGTTCTCATCCAGGCAGTGGAGTTCGCCCTGCAGTCGGCGGCGAAGAAGGCCCCGGACGCGGCTGAAGACCTGCGTGTCGTGGTTGACCGCGAAACGCTCCAGATCAAGGCCTTCGCAAGCCTGAAGGTCGTGGACCGCCTGCGGCCGCGGGCCGATGAAATCGCCCTCGACAAGGCCCGGCGCATCAAGCCCGACGCCAAGGAGGGGGACCTGGTCGAAACCGAGATCCCCACGACGAACCTCGGCCGCATCGCCGCCCAGACGGCCAAGCAGGCCATTCTGCAGCGCATCCGGCAGGCCGAGCGCGAGATCATGTTCGACGAGTACAAGGACCGCGTCGGCGATATCGTCAGCGGGTCGGTGCGGGCGTTCAACCGCAGCGACATCGTCATCGACCTGGGTAAGGCCGAGGGCATCATGCTTTCCAAGGAGCGCGTCCCGACGGAGGAATACCAGGTGGGCGACCGCGTCCGGGCGCTGGTCCTCAGCGTGCAGAACAACCCCGCGGGCCCGAGCATTATCCTGTCGCGCGCCGCGCCGGAGTTCGTCCGCCGGCTGTTCGAGCTGGAGGTCAGCGAGATTGCCGACGGCGTCGTCGAGGTCATGGGGATCGCCCGGGAACCCGGCTTCCGGACCAAGATCGCCGTCTCATCGAAGGACGAGAAGGTGGACCCGGTCGGAGCCTGCGTGGGCATGCGCGGCATGCGCGTCAAGAACATCGTCCGCGAGCTCTCGGGAGAGAAGATCGATATTGTCCGCTGGAGCGGGGATCTGCGCACCTACGTCACCAACGCGCTGTCTCCGGCCAAGCTGGCGCGCGTGACCATCGACCCCAACGATCCCGGGTACGTCCACGTTGTGGCTGACCCCGACCAGCTGTCGCTGGCGATCGGCAAACGGGGCCAGAACGTGCGCCTGACCGCCAAACTCCTCGGCATCCGCGTGGATATCGAGAAGGACGAGGGCCAGATGACCTTCGAGGAGAAGGTGAAACGCGCCATCGACGGCATGGCCGCCGTAGACGGCATCACGCGCGAACAGGCCGAGGCCCTGGTCAATGCCGGCTTCCTGACCGTTGAAGGCATTCTCGCCGCCGAGCCCGGCGACATCGAAGAGATGGTCGGGTTCGACGCTGAAACCGCCAAGGCGGTCTACGAGGCGGCCGTGGCCCGTACGGAAGCCAACACCCCTGAAGACGAAGCGAATCAAGCATGAGAATCCACGAACTCGCGAAAGAACTTGGCATGCCCAGCAAGGACATGCTGACCCGGTTGCACGAGCTGGGCTTTGAAGCTAAGAACCATTTCGCGGCGGCGACGCCGGAGATGATCGCGAAGCTGCGCGAACCGGCGGCCGCGCCGGCCGCGGCAGCGCATGCACCGAAAGCGCACGCACCCAAGGCGCACGCGGCGAAGGCGAAGGCAGTTGTTGAGGCCCCGGCTGCGCCTGCGGCCAAGGTCGAGATCCCCGCCCCCGTCCCCGTTCCCGAGCCCCCGCCGCCGCCACCCCCACCGCCGCCGGCCCCGGCGGCGGCCCCGGTCAGTTCGCTCGTCATGGAGCAGTCGGCGTCCATCAACCCGGTGATCAAGTTTCAGGGGCCGATCACCGTCAAACTCCTTGCCCAGCGGATGGGCATCCGCCCGAACCGCCTCGTCACCGATCTGATGCGGCTGAACGTCCTCGCGTCGATGAACGATCGCGTCGAGGTCGACGTGGCCAAGAAGGTCGCCATCAAGCACGGCTTCATGCTCGAGTTCGAGAAGAAGCCCGAAGTGGTGAAGCCGGTGATCAAGAAGCCGACGATGTATGAGGACGGCGAACCGGACCGCCCTGAGGACATGATGCCCCGTCCGCCGGTGGTCACCATCCTCGGCCACGTCGACCACGGCAAAACCTCCCTGCTCGACCGCATCCGCAACACGCTCGTGGCGCAGGGCGAGGCGGGCGGCATCACGCAGCACATCGGCGCCTATACCGTCGATGTCAACGGCCGCCAGGTCACGTTCCTGGACACCCCGGGCCATGCGGCGTTCACCGCCATGCGCGCCCGCGGCGCCAACCTCACCGACATCGCGATCATTGTCATCGCCGCCGACGACGGCATCATGCCGCAGACAAAGGAAGCCATCCAGCACGCCCAGGCGGCCGGCGTCCTGATCATGGTGGCCATCAACAAGATCGACCTCCCGGGAGCCAACGTCGAGCGCGTCAAGCAGCAGTTGATGGGCGAGCAGCTCTCGCCCGAGGACTGGGGCGGCCAGACGGTCTGCGTCCCGGTCAGCGCCGTCACCGGCGAGGGCATTTCAGACCTGCTGGAGATGATCCTGCTGCAGACCGACGTGCTGGAGCTGAAGGCCAACCCCAAGCGCCATGCCAACGGGTACGTCGTCGAAGCCCAGCTCGAGCAGGGGATGGGGCCGACCGCCACGCTGCTGATCCGCAACGGCACGCTCAAGCTCGGCGACATCGTTCTGTGCGGGCCGCACTGGGGGCGCGTGCGCGCCCTCGTCAGCGACCACGGCATGAAGGTCAAGGCGGTGGGCCCGGCCACGCCGATCAAGTGCCTGGGCCTGTCCGGCGTTCCCGAAGCCGGCTCGTACTTCAAGGTCTGCCACAACGAGCGCATGGCGCGGGACGCGGCGGAAGCCGAGCAGTCCAAGATCAGGAGCGGCGTGCTGCAGCCCCAGCGCAAGACCTCGCTGGAAGACCTCTTCTCGCAGATCGAGGACGACCAGCGCAAGGAGCTGAACGTCATCCTCAAGACCGACACGCAGGGCAGCGCGGAGGCCATCCAGCACGCGCTTCGCGAGATCAACAGCACCAAGGTGTCGCTGAACATCATCCTCGCGGGGACCGGCAACGTGACGACCAACGACGTCATGCTGGCCAGCGCCTCGGACGCCGTCATCCTGGGCTTCCACGTCGGCAAAGAGACCCAGGTGCCGTCGCTGTCCAAGCACGAGGGGGTGGAAATCCACCTGCACCAGATCATTTACGAGCTGATCGACCTGGTCCGCGAGGCCATGACCGGCCTGCTCGCGCCGAAGCTGGTGGAGCGGCTGCGCGGCAAGGCGGTCGTGAAGCAGGTGTTCGACATCTCCAAGAAGGGCCGCATCGCCGGCTGCATGACCACGAACGGCAACATCCGCCCCAGCCACCGGGTGCGCGTGCGCCGCGGGCCGGACACGCTGTACGAGGGCTCCATCGCGTCGCTGAAGCGCTTCCAGGACGAGGCCGCCGAGGTCCGCGAGGGCCAGGAATGCGGCATCCGCCTGGACAACTACGCCGAGTTCGCCCAAGGGGACATCATCGAGTTCTACGAGATCGAGGAAGTCCGCCAGACCCTCTGATGCTGATCGCGCGGAGCCGCCCCCCGGCCGCCACGAGGTGCCATGACATGAGCGTCGACCGCCTTCAACGCGTCAACGAGATGTTGCGGCGCGAGGTCAGCGAGGCGCTCTACCACGTGATCGGGGAGGCCTCCTTCGACATCGGCGCGGTCACGGTGACCGAGGTCCAGGCCAGCCGCGACCTGCGGACGGCCCGGGTGGGGGTTTCGATTCGGGGACACGAAACCGAGCGCAAGGCCATGCTGCATCTGCTCGATCGCCACCGAGGGCAGATCCAGGCGCTCATCAACCGCCACATGGGGCTCAAGTACACGCCCCGGCTGGCCTTCGAACTGGACACCTCGGTGGAGAAGGGCGACCACGTGTTGTCCCTCCTCCAGCACATGGAAATGGAGAAGCATGAGGATGACCCCGGGCCCGAGACAATTCCATGAGACGTCGCGCTACGGGGCACCGCAGGCACCGCGCCGCCACGAGCCGCAGGACGGCGTGCTGCTGGTTGACAAGCCGGCCGGCCCCACCTCGCACGACATCGTGGCGCAGGTCCGCAGGCACTTCCGCATTCCCAAGGTCGGCCACGGCGGCACGCTCGATCCGCAGGCCACGGGGCTGCTGATCCTGCTGCTCGGCCGCGGGACCAAGCTGTCGGACCGGTTCCTGGGATCGGACAAGGTCTACGAGGGGACGCTGCACCTGGGAATCTCCACGGATTCGCAGGACGCGGACGGGGTGGTGGTGCGCGAAGCCGATGCGTCCGGCGTCACGGAAGCCATGCTGGCGGAGCAGGTGGCCAAGCTGACCGGCGACATCTACCAGATGCCGCCCATGGTCTCCGCCAAGAAGATCGACGGGGTCCCGCTCTACAAGCGCGCGCGCAAGGGACAGGTCGTGGAGCGCCAGGCGCGCATCGTCCACATTTACGAATTCCGGCTGGACCGGTTCGACCCGCCGTGCGCGGACTTCAGGGTCAGGTGCTCGAAGGGCACGTACGTGCGCACCCTGTGCGCCGACATCGGCGAGGCGCTGGGGTGCGGCGCCCACCTCTCGCGGCTGCGGCGCCGGGCCTCGGGAACCCTGAGCGTTGACAACGCCTTCACGCTCGAGCAGGTGCTCGCGTGGGACCTGCCGCAACTGGAGTCGCATGTGCTGCCGATGTCGCAGTTCATCTAGATGAAGGTCTTTCGACACGTCGACAGCCTGATCCGCGAGACCGTCCCGATCGCGCTGGCCATCGGCTTCTTCGACGGCGTCCATCGCGGCCACCAGCGCATCCTCGAGCAGGCGAGAGCCGCAGCCCTGGCCCAGGCGGGCGCCGTGTGGGTCCTGTCGTTCGACGTCCACCCGCGCCGGGTGGTCGGAGGCGCCCCTCCGCCCCTGCTGACCTGCAACCGCCACAAGATCATGCTCCTGCGCCGCTACGGCGCCGACGGCTGCCTGATGCTGCCGTTCACGCAGGAGCTGGCCGCCACTGAGCCCGGGGCCTTCCTCGAGCACCTCCTCGCCAGCGCCCCGCGCCTGCACGCGATCACCGTCGGCGCGGACTGGCGGTTCGGACAGGGCGCCGGCGGCGACGTCGGCCTGCTTCGACGGCTCTGCGCGCCGCGCCGCGTGCGGGTCCTTCCAGTCGACCCGCTGCTGCAGGACGGCGTGCCGGTGTCCAGCACCCGGATCCGCGCCGTAGTGGCCCAAGGCCGCCTCCACGAGGCCCAGGCGCTGCTGGGGCGCCCCTTCAGCATCCTCGGCAGCGTCGTCCCCGGCCGTGGCCTAGGGCGCGGCCTGGGCTTCCCCACCGCCAACCTGGAGTGCGGAAACGAGGCCGTCCCGCCGCAGGGCGTGTACGCCGTGTATGCGGCCGTCCAGGGCGGGATCCACGACGGTGTCCTCAGCTTCGGCACGCGCCCGACCATGGGTGGCGACCCCGACCACCCCGTCCTCGAGCTGCACCTTCCGGGCGTGGCCGCCGACTTGTACAACCAGGATATCGAGGTCTTCTTCGTCGCGCGGTTGCGGGAACAGCGCCGATTCGACACGCCCGGCCTGCTGCGCCTCAGCATGGCCGAGGATGTGGAACGGGCCACGCGGATGCTCCGCGAGTCCGCTCAGAAAGAATGGCTTTACAGTCATTGCTTCGGCGTACTATAGTCCGCACCCGAAAGACGAAAGGCAGAAGCAACAACACAACGAAGCAAGGGATCAGTAACGGGTATGAGCCGGATTGATAAAGCGGCCATCAAGGGTGAGTACCAACGGCACGAAGCCGACACAGGGTCCTCCGACGTCCAGGTGGCACTGCTCACCAGACGAATCGAGATGCTGACCGAGCACCTCAAGACACACCGTAAGGACCACAGTTCCAGATACGGTCTGATCAAGATGGTGAGTGCTCGCAGGCGTCTGCTCAACTACCTGAAGGACACCGACGAGCAGCGCTACCAGGCGCTGATCAAGAGGCTGTCCATCCGGCGTTAGCCGGCTCTAACGACGCTCGGCGCCCTTCGGGGCGCGATCCGCGAGCTTCAGGCGTTCGGAATGGGTTCATTCCGAACGTCCTGAGTCTCGTGTCCGTTCCCGGTCCCGCAGAAGGACACACCAGAGGTACCATGCAAGACGCAACATCCGTAACCGTTGATATCGGCGGCAAGACCCTCACCCTCGAGACCGGCGTTCTCGCCCGTCAGGCGGCAGGCTCCTGCACCGTCCGTCAGGCCGACACCGTGCTGTTCTCGGCCGTCACGATCGCCCGCGACGTCCGCCAGGGCATCGACTTCTTTCCCCTCTCGGTCGAATACCGCGAGAAGTTTTACGCCGCGGGCCGGTTCCCGGGCGGATTCTTCAAGCGCGAGACGCGGCCCAGCGAGAAGGAAATCCTCACCGCGCGCTTCACCGACCGGCCCATCCGGCCGCTGTTCCCGCAGACCCTGCGCAATGAAGTCCAGATTAACAACATGCTCATGTCGGCCGATCGCCAGACCGATTCGGACGTCCTCAGCATCACCGCCGCCAGCACGTCGCTGACGCTCTCGGAAATCCCGTTCGACGGCCCCATCGCCGGCGTCCGCGTCGGCCGCGTCGAAGGGCAGTGGGTCATCAACCCCACCCATGCCGAGCGCGAGAAGAGCGACCTCGACCTGGTCTACGCCGGCAACCGCGAGCTGCCGATCATGATCGAGGGCGGAGGCAATGAGGTCAGCGAGGCCGACCTGCTCGCCGCCATGCGCGTGGCCCACGCCGCGTGCGTCAAGCTGATCGATGCACAGACCGAGCTGCGCCGCAAGATGGGCCTGCCGAACAAGACGTATGCCGAGCCCGCGACGGAAACGGCCCTGCTCGTCGCCGCCCGCGAACTGGCCGGCTCCAGGCTCTCGGACGCGCTCACCGTGGCCGGGAAGCTCGAGCGTGAAGGGCGCGTGATCGAGGTCAAGACCTCGCTCAAGGCCGCCCTGCTGGCCCGCAGCCCGGAGATGACCGACGAGCAGTTCCGCTCAACGTTCGATGCGCTGGAGATCGAGACGGTGCGCCGCAACGTCCTGGACCGCAGCCGCCGGATTGACGGCCGCGGCTCCGACGATCTGCGCCCCCTGGCCGCCAAGATCGGCCTCTTCCCGCGCACGCACGGCTCGGCCGTCTTCAACCGCGGCGAGACGCAGGCGGTGGGCATTGTCACGCTCGGCACCAAGTCCGACACGCAGTCGCTGGACGCCGTGACGGGCGGCGTGGACGAAAAGAAGTTCATGCTGCACTACAACTTCCCGCCCTACGCCACCGGCGAGACGGGCCGGCTCGG
>CAZJBP010000006.1:0-39190 GCA_964544115.1 uncultured Victivallales bacterium
TGGCAGCCTACTATCGCTTCGACGACGCGGGCTTAACCGTCGAGAACTACGCCTTCCTCAACAACGCAACCTACGCCCTCGGCGCCGCCGCGGCCGCCGCGGTGACCGACACACAGGCTGCGAACGTGTTCGGGTCGGACGACGCCGACTTCGATGGCGTGCCCGAGTGGTGGGTCTCGCTGCACAACCTCGAGCAGTACCCCGAGTACTACAGCACCGAGGTGGGGCCCTATCACGTATCGTGCCCTGAAGATGCGGCGCTCTTGCAGGGCTTCGTCTACTCGCGCAGCTTTATCGCATACGCGTCCGTGGGTAACGACACCGCATGGGTGGAAGATGAGACCGACCCCGCCGCGACCTACCACACCCCGAAGACCGTGATGGACTTCTACGAGGGCAAGCATTCCTCGTATATGAAGTACGTCTACCTGCAGAGCCAGCCCCTCGAGTGCAAGCTCGAGCTGTTCACGCCGGGCATGGGGTCCACGATCGCTTACGTGAACGGCACGCGCGTCACACCGGTTGGCAGCGAAACCAACAGACTGCAGTCGCTCGACGTTGCCGCCCACATGAGCCTCGGTCGGAATATGGTTTACGTCCGCTGCGTCAGCGAGGTGGAGAAGACGACGAGCCCCGCATCCAGCCTGGGCTTCGCGGGGTACGAGGCCGCCGATCCGGACATCCCCAGCTGGCTGAACTGCGAAAGGCAGCCCTACAAGTTCGACCGCGCGCTGGGCAAGTTCGACGCCCGGCTGAACTGCAACGGCGAGCCGCTCATCGTTCGTGGCGACGAGAGCCGCGCCGATCCGCGTGCCGTCTGGCACTGCCAGGTCTGGTCGGAGCTGGCCGATGAGCGCACGAACTACCCCTGGCCCGACCAGGAACTCCGCGCCCTTCCAGGCAACCAGGACTACGGCATGCCCAACAACTCCGAGCGCAGCAACAACCCGCAGGATCCCGATCTGGCAGATGACGGGCTGGACGCCTTCTATGAGTACATCTGCGGCACCAATCCGCGCGACCGCGATTCCAACAACAACGGCATCCCCGATGGATCCGAAGACTTCGATGACGACGGGCTGGTCAACAGCCTTGAGCAGTCGTACGGATCCAGTCCGTGGCTGCCCGACACCGATGACGACGGCGTGATCGACGGCGCCGACACGGGATCGGGAGGGCACCCGGCCCAGTCGCTGAGCCCGGTGCAGAATTCATCGCTCCACTTCGGCGGAACATCCGGCGACTACCTGGAATTGCCGACAGAGAACCGGTTCGCGCTGGCCAAGTGGACCCTCGAGGCCTGGGTCAGGCTCGACGCATCCGAAGCCGACGGCGGCATCATCCTCCAGCGCAAGGTCGCCACCAACGCGGTGAACTTCGAGATTGGGCTGGGCAATGGAGTTCTGGCAGCGGTGAACAGGCCCTACGTGCGCTTCGTCCCGAACTTCGGGGGCGCGCCCGTCATCCTGCAGGCGCCGGCGGCCATTCCCACCGGCTCGTGGACCCACCTTGCGGCCAGCTACTACAACGGCGATCTGAAATTGTTCATCGGCGGCACCAACGTGGCTTCAAGCACGGCGGCCACAACCCCGGCCATCTACGGCTGTGGACCGATCGTGCAGCGCGTCGGCGAGGGCTTCCAGGGCTGCATCGACGACTTGAGAATCTGGAACACGCCCCGCTCGTCGGCCGACATCGTCGCCAACCGCGACGATGTGCTCACGGGCCTGGAGTCGTCGCTGGTCGCCTACTACCGGTTCGACGACCAGACGAGCTACACCAACGGCACGCCGGTCATCGGCACCAGCGCGAACAATGGAATCGACGGCCTGAGCGGCGTGGCACCTTGGACTTGGGGCCAGGTGGAAGACAATCGCCTGCGCTTCGCCGCCGACTGGGCGCTCGAATGGATGCACGCGGCCAGCATGTTCGGCTCGGTCGCCTTCAGCACCAACGCGGCCGTCGTTGGCCCACCCCAGCTCCAGGTCATCATCGAGCCCGAGGAGGCCGCGGCCGACGGCGCGGGCTGGTCGTATGACGGCGGCGCGTCATGGAACAACAGCGGGTTCATCGAGACCCACCTGACGCCGGGCAGTTACTCCATCAGCTCGCGCATCATCGACGGCTGGTTGGAGCCCGGCGTCACGAACGTCACCCTGGAACGCGGCGTCCTGACCGTCATCACGAACCGCTACGTCGCGTCGGCCTCGCTGATGGTCACGCTGAACAACAACTCGACCGTGGCGAGCGCGGCCCGATGGACCATTGACGGGGGGCTGACCTGGTACCGCGCCGGAGAAAAGGTGAACGGCCTGCGTCCGGGCGCCCCGGGGCTGGACATCATCTTCAGCAGCATCTCGGCAACGGTGCCGGGCTACGCCGCACCGGACACCATTCATGTCCAGCTGGCCGAGGGAGAGAACCGCATCGTCACAACGCAGTACGTTCCGATCCTGGGCAGCGTGCAGATCTCGCTGACCCCGACCAACGTGGTGCTGTCCGCCCGGTGGCAGATCTCCGGGTCCACCAACTGGAACCAGTCCGGCCAGACGGTCTCGAACCTCAGTTACGGCGTGCACACGGTGCAGTACTCCGACGTGGATGGATGGCAGGCCCCTTCGGCTGAGCAGCTTTCCGTCACCAACCGCACCCTGATGTCCTTCGCGAGGGCCTACACGCGGATTCCCGAGCCGACGTCCATCCGGGTCGACATCGTGCCCGCGGAAGCCGTCACGGAGGGGGCGCAGTGGCGCGTCGGAACCGGCGAGTGGTTCGATAGCGGGCATGTGGCCCTGGTCGCCCAGGGGAGCTACACGGTCAGCTTCAGCGACGTGACGGACTGGTACAAGCCGGCGGACATGACCGTGTCGGTCACGAACGACCGCCAGACACGGATCACGGCCAGCTACGGAGAACTCACCATCCTCGGCGGTTACGGCACTGCTGCGGGCCAATTCAAGAACCCGCGCGGTCTGGCAGCGTCCAACGGCAAGCTCTACGTGACGGACAGCGGCAACCACCGCGTCCAGGTGCTGGACCTGGCAACGGACGCGTGGACTGTTTACGGCGGCACCGCCGCCGGCACCGGGTTGGGTCAGTTCAACCAGCCCTACGGCCTCGCCATCGATCCGGCCGGAAGTATCTGGGTCGCCGACTCCGGCAACTTCCGCATCCAGAGGCGTCTCGCATCCTCTGGCACGTGGCAGGCGTGGGGAAGCCAGGGCTCCGCCGTCGGGCAGTTCAACGTGCCGTATGACCTCGCGCTGGACTCGACGGGATCCGTGTATGTGGCCGACCACCACAACTCGCGCATCCAGAAGCTGACGCTGCCCGGCACATGGACCGACTTCATCCCTAACAGCGCCCCCACCCCGGCGGTGCGGTTCCCTCTGGGTATTGTTTTGGATAGTGCGAACCACGTGTTCGTGTCGGACTACGACGCGGCGCTCAACCAGCATCGCGTGAGGATGTTCAGCGCCGCCGGCGTGATGATGACGGATGTGGGCACGTCCAGTCCCGCCAAGGGCGGGCTGCAGATTCCCACCGGCGTGACGTTCGGCACCAACGGCCACCTGTTTGTCGTCTCCAAGGGCGGCAACTTCGTCAGCGAGGCCGATGTGTCGACGCCGGCGGCGGCGGCCTGGAGCACGCGCCTGCCGGCCGGCATCCTCAACCAGCCGCATGATGTGGCGATGGACGAGAACGGCAACCTCTACATCGCCGACACAATGAACCACCGCATTGTCATGCTGCCCGCCGACGATGCCGATGGCGACCATATGCCCAACCAGCAGGAAGATCTCGCCGGCACCAATCCACTGGACAAGAACAGCTCGTTCATCGTCAAGCCGTGGCAATCGGTCAATGGAACCGGGTGGCGCATCGTGTCCTGGCCCAGCCAGACCGGTCGCCTCTACACGGTGTTGATGTCGACGAACCTGGCCGGGGAGTGGGCGCCGGTTGGCCCCGCCGACAGGCCGGGCACCGGCGGCGACATGCGCTACACGAACACCACCGGCATGGTCTCGGCGGAGTACTACCGCGTCCAGGTTCGCGTGGGGCCGTGATCCGACCTGATGCGGAGCAGTTGGCCTGCTTCACAGGTCAGCTGCTCCGTATCACTGCTGCAACGGAGTGCGGAGGGGGGCTGGCTCGGCGGCCAGCCGGTTGATCTTCTCGACGACCACCAGCGGGTAGCGCCATCCCTTGACGAGGTACTGCCGGCCGGAGATGTGCACCGGCGAATCCTCAAACCGCGATAGGTCCACCTTCGGTCCCTGCTGCAGCACGCAGACCGTCAGGGCCCTGTCATACTCGTCGCGCCGGACCAGACGGTACGGAATGTCCATATACCGGAAGAAAATCCCCCGCGGCCTCACGACTCCCTCGATCAGCACCGACCCCACGGCCTCTGCCCCGGGAGGAAGGACGTCGGCGACCGCCGGGGGCGGAACCGGTTGCGGTGGGGGGGGCGGAGGCACAGGCTGCGCGGCCGGGCTTTGCGGAAGCCGTGGGTGAGCTGCGGCAACTCCCGCTCCCTGCTGTGCCGTCTGCTGTACCGGCTGACGAGCGGGCTGCACCGTCGGCGTCGCCGGGCGCGCCTCGGTTCTCGGCACCGCCGGCACAGCGGCGGCCGCTGGCTTGCGATCCAGGGCAGGCTGCGGATTCGCGACGCGAGGGGTGGACGGCAGCACGGACGTCGCGGAGACCACAGCCGCAGGCGCCTGGACCCGAACCACGCGGCTGGTATTGGCCGCACGAACCGGCTCGGGGGGCCGCACGTTCTCCGCTGGTGCGGGAATTACGGGCGCAGAGACCGCGACCTGAGTCGACGGTGACGACTCCTGCACAAGGGCAACCGGTGCGGGTGACAGGCCTCCAGGGGCGTCGCGCACCTGCCCTTTTCTCACCCACAGCAGACACCCGTCAGGCGGAGCAATCTCCAGCCAGGCCCCCTGGCTGCCGCGCAGAACCAGTTGAGTGCCCTTCGTGACATCGCCGACGGCCTCGTAGTTGATTCCTGGCCCGGCTCGCACCGACACCTTGGGGGCAATGACCGCGCCGTTCCTGACGAGATCGCCATACATCCACAGGCTGACGCGATCGGGAGGAACCACCGAGACCCATGCGGCGGATGGATCGCCGCGGACATCGAGGGTTTCACCGCCGAGAGCCTGCGCGACCACAAAGGCCGTGTCGGAAGGGGCCGCGCGCAGGTCGGTGCCGCCGGCCGTTATGCGCAGAGGGGTGGCACACAGGAGGTCAGCCGAAAGGGCCGACAGCATCGCGGCAGCAAGCAAAGGACGCAACACGGGCATGGCTTCAACCCCCGCCTGCGGACAGATGGAGATGCCTCACCCAACGAGACGGCGGTCACCGCCCGGAGACAAGCTCACGCAAGGCACCATCCGACGCGAGGAGAGTCTACTCGCCCTTCGTCTTCGGAAGGCCGAGACCGCGGTCGCCTTCCTTCCAGCGACCGCGCTTCTTCATGAGATCAATGCGCTCAAAGCGCTTCAACACGTTGCGCTTCACCGCAATACGACTTGCCGACTTGAGGCTGCTGTGCTGGGACACGTCGTCAATCCTCCAACGCTGTGCACGCCGGACCACCGCCGCCGCGCTCCATTCTCTCGATTCCTGTCCGCTGTGGAGGGGACTGTGTACTCCTTATCGCGCGGCAAGTCAAGACCCCGAAGCTTCATTGTCATTGTAACCTCGGCGATCGCCCTCTACGATGCCTCTCGCCTCTAGTGAAAGGAATCGCCCGTGTCCGCACCCAGACTCCCTCTCAAACTCACGCGGCCGCTGGCCGTCTTCGATATCGAGTCGACGGGCGCGTCCCCCCGGGGCGACCGGATCATTGACCTTGCCATCACGCTCATCTTTCCCGATGGGCGGCGCGAGAGCCATACGTTCCGCGTGAACCCCGAGATGCCGATTCCGGAGGATTCCAGCCGCATCCACGGCATTCACGACGCCGACGTGGCCGGCTGCCCAACCTTCCGGGACATCGCCCCCCGCCTGAGCGAACTCCTCGCCGATTGCGACCTGGCCGGCTACAACATGGTTCGCTTCGACCTGGTGATGCTCACGGAAGAATTCCAGCGCGCCGGCATCACCTTCAACGTGGAGGGCCGCCGCCTGATTGATGCCCAGAGGGTCTTTCATCGACGCGAGCCGCGCGACCTGTCCGCCGCGCTGGCCTTCTACTGCGGCGAGATGCACCTGGGGGCCCACGGGGCTGAGGCCGACGTGCTCGCCACGATCCGGGTTCTGGAGGGCCAATACGAGCGCTATCCCGACCTTCCGGATGACGTCGAAGCGCTCCACGAGTACTGCAACCCCAAGCGCCCCGGGTGGGTGGACCAATCCGGACGCCTGCGATGGGAGGGCAGCGAGGTGGTTCTGAATTTCGGCCGCAAGAAGGGGGTTCCGCTGCGGGGCGTGATCCGTTCGGAGCCGGACTTCATCAAGTGGATGCTGAAGAGCGACTTCCCGGCGGACACCCGGCGAATCGTCGAGGACGCCACGAAGGGGATCTGGCCTGTGAAACCGGCCCAGCCCCCCGAAGCCGACGCAGGCGAGTAAGCGTATGGTACCCCTGAGCCCGGCCGGCGGGCGCCGGCCTCACTTCGCGTAGGCCTTTTCGATCTTTTCGGCGATGTCCCGGTAGCGGATATCCACCTGGTAGATCTGCTTGAAGTAATGGGCCGCCTTCAGGCGATCGCCCGTCTCCTCCGAGATCTCGCCCAGCGCGTAGAGCACATCCTTCTTGGCCCCGTCCATCTTCACGAGGTCGGCCGCAGCCGCTTCCAGTTGCTCGATCGCCATGTCGTACTGTTTCTTCTGCCGGAAGCACAGGCCCAGGTAATAGAGAGACTTCGCCCGGTGCTGCGGGTTGCGCTGCGCCAGCTGGAACTGCTGGATCGCCTCGTTGATGTAGTCGTTCTCGAAGAGGATGCCCCCGAGCCGGTACCGCAGGACCAGGTCGTTGGGGTAGCGGGCGACGCGATCCTGCAGATCGTCGAACAGGAACTGATCGCGCTCGATCTCCTTCGCCTTCGCATCCTGATCCCGGCCGGAGTCGCGCAGGGCGGCGACCTCCGAGTCAAACTTCTGGATCGTAACGTCGGCCACGCTATTCTCAATCTCCGCGTCGCCCGGCGCAAGTCCCATGGCCTTTTTCAGCGTGGCCACAGCGTCGTCGAAGGCGCGGCTTTGCGTGTAATAGCGCGCCAGGGCGCGGTAGTAGTTGATGTTGCCGGGCTCGGCCTCAATCTTGGCGAGGGCATCCTTAATCAGGTCGGAGAGATCCTGGTCGGTCTTCACCGCCTTGGCCTGCTGCTCGAGGATCTTGGCCTCATCCTGGTCCTTGATCAGCCCCCGGTAGGCGCCCTTGTCCCCGGCGACCTGCCCCCAGCCTTCCGTGCCCATGCTCTGAAGGGCCATGGCATCCTTGAGCAGCTTGGTCGCCGCGGGGTCGTTCGGCCTCACTTCGCACAACTTCTCAAAGCAGGCCGTGGCCTTCTTCGTGTCCCCCGCCGCCTGGAAGCCCTTTCCAAGGTGGAGAAGAACGTCCGGATCGTCGGGATACTGGCTCTGGCCGATTTCGAGCATCTGCACGGCGGCCTCAGGCATACCGGCCAGCTCGGCCGCCTCGGCAAAGAGGAACATGTGCCGCTTCTCGATCGGGTTCATCCGCAGCAGGGCGTCGGCCGCCAGGACGGCCTCAGCCCCTTTGCCCCTGGCCAGCAGGATGCGCGCGGTCAGATATTTCGGCAGGGCCAGCACCACCGATTTCATCCGCGCCGCGGAGCCCGTGCACTCGGAGTTGAAGCGCTTGACCTCGGCCACCCGCATGACCTTCCGGGCCTCGAGCAGCCGTGGCTCGATCTCCAGCGCATGGGTCAACATGTCGATCGCATGATCCATGCGGCCGCGTTCGTATGCGCCGAGCCCCTTATTGAACAAGTCCCGCGCCTTCTGCGGCGCAGCATCGAGAGTCACTTCCGCCATGGCTGTTCTCAGGCCTCCATGAAATCGCAGCGTATCCGATTGATACGGGCGCTCAATGATGTTACACCCCCGAAGTCATGTCAACGCAAACCACGGTCGTGTGTGCCGCGGTGTTCGGCCTCGTCCTGTCCTGCTGCAACGGCCCAGCGCAGACCGAGGAGGCCAGCGGCCCCTCGGACGTCGGGGCCCTCATGAAGCAGCTTGGCTACCGGCGCACGTCGCGGCGGGGGAACCCGACCGTCACGTACGAGGCGCCCGGCCGTTCCGTGGTTCTGCAGTCCGGCAGCCGCCGCGCCTGCGTCGACGGCATCGCCGTCTGGATGAACGCGCCCATGACCGGCCAGCGGGCTTCATGGACCGTGCCGCACGCCGACGCCTGGTGGACCCTCACGCCGATCCTCCGGCCGTCGTCGGTCCTTCGGGCGGCCTCGCTCGCCCCCGTCGTGCTCGATGCCGGCCACGGCGGCAGCGACACCGGGGCCATCGGCCCGCGAGGAGTTCGGGAGAAGGACATCACGCTGGACCTTGCCCGACGGCTCGGCAAACGGCTCCAGGAAATGAAGATCGAGACCGTCCTGACCCGCGGCGACGACCTCGCGCTGTCGCTGACGGAGCGCACCGACTCGGCGCGAAGGGCCGGCGGCGCGCTTTTCGTGAGCCTGCACCTCAACGCGTCCGGCAACCCGAAATCGCGGGGGGTGGAAACCTACATGCTGACGGCGCCCGGCTTTCCATCCACCGCCGACGGCAGCAAGCCTGAGCCGCCCTGCGTCGGCAATGCGTTCGACGCGCCCAGCGGCGTTCTGGCCTTCAGCGTGCACCAGGCCCTGCTTGCCGGCATGCAAACCGAAGACCGCGGCGTGCGGCACGCGCGGTTCGCGGTGCTCAAGACCGCTCCCTGCCCTGCCATCCTGGTTGAAGCGGGATTTCTATCCAACCCGTCCGAAGCGGCTCTGCTGGCGTCCCCGGAGTATCGCACCCGCCTGGTCGACGCCCTGGCGGATGGCATCTGCCGCTACCTCCGCCTGGTCGCCGCAGCCCAGCGGCCGTGACCTCACATCCGGAACAGCGCGCCGAGGCGCTTGCCGAGGAGGACGCTGCTGCCGACGAGGGTGACGGTCAGGAACAGCATGCCCCACACCCCCAGCGCCGAGGCCACGTAGCGGCCGGTGCCGATCAGCTGGAACAGCTCGTAGATGGTCTTGGTAATTGGATAGAAGTCCTCGCGCTGCGCGAGCATGATGCTGTCGGACACCTCGAGCATGCAGAACGCGAACGCCAGGAGCGTGCCGGCGATGAGGTTGGCCGTGATCAGCGGAACGGTGATCCGGCGCACGACGGTCAGCGGGGAGGCGCCCAGGTTCGCCGCCGACTCCTCCAGCGTGACCGAGGTCTGCGACAGGCCGGCGGCCACCGAGCGGACCATGTAGGGCAGGCGCCGGACGGCGTAGGCGATCACCAGGAACAGCGTCGGGTTCGTGCGCACGTCGAGCGCGGCCTGCCACGCCCCGCTCTCCTTCACCCACCCGAGGTTGGCAAACCAGGAGCTGATGGCCAGATAGCCGAACGCCATGACCAGCCCCGGCACGGCCAGGGGCGCCATGGCCAGCGCGTCCAGCAGCCACCGCCCGCGCACCGTGGAGCGCACCACCACAAAGGCGACCGTGAGGCCCACCACCAGGTTCGCCGCCACCGCCAGCGACGAGTACAGCAGGCTGTTGCGGATGCTCGAGACCGTGATCGAGTGCCCCAGCGCCGCGGCGTAGTGATCCAGCGTCAGCGACTCCGGCCAAACGGTCTTGTACCAGCTTCCCGGCGCGCTGAAGCTGGTGAGGACCACGCCGAGGTGCGGCAGCAGCGCGAGCGCGATCACCACCGCGAACGGCACGGCCGCCAGCACCGCGCCCCACCCCCGCAGCCGGCGCGCCGCGTATCCCATGGAGGCCCGCCCCTGCATGGCGTACGCCTTGCGCCCGAACACGCCCTTGCTGATCGCGTAGAGCAGCACGCTGACGGCCAGCATCACGAGTACCAGCGCGTACGGGAATGGATTGGTGCCAATGTCCTTCAGCTCATCGTACACCTGCACCGACGCGCAGCGCGTGTAGTTCATGATCAGCGGCGTGCCCAGCTCGGTGAAGCTCCAGATGAACACGATGGTGCCGCCGGCAAACAGCCCGGGCATGATCAGCGGCAGCGTGATCCGGAAGAAGCGCCGGACGGCCCGGCACCCCAGGTTCTCCGCCGCCTCCTCCATCGCGGGGTCGACGTTGGCCAGCGCCGCGACCACGTTCAGGTACAGCACGGGGTAGAGCGCGAGGGCCTGCAGCGTCGCCACCCCGAAGAACCGCCCCTGCCCCACCCAGTCCACCGGACCCAGCCCCAGCAGCGCGTTGATCGCCCCATACGGCCCGAACATCTGCTGAAACCCGATTGCGCCGACAAACGGCGGCAGAATCATCGGGACCAGCAGCAGCCCCGAGAGCGCCGTCTTGCCGGGAAAGTCCACGCGGTGCGAGAGCAGGGCCAGCGGCACCGACAGCAACGCCGCCAGCGCCGTCGTCGTGACGGCCAGCATGACGCTGTTGCGCAGCCCCTCCGCGTACACGGGATTGGCGAACACGCCCCGAACATACTTCAGCGTGAAGTGCCCCTCCACCCACAGCCCGCCCCCGAGGATGCGGACCAGCGGCCAGACGAAGAACACGCCAAACATCGCGCTGAGCGCGATGAACAGGATCCGTGCTGTGCTTCGACGCATCACCTGCTTCTGACTCCTGACTTCTGGCTTCTGACTTCCGCACCCTCGGCCCTCTCCCTGGCCTCCGCATAGCTGCGACGGAAGAACAGCGTCCAACGCCTCGTGGTGTCGAGCGGATCATGGCGCTTAAACATGCCGGGCGCCGACGCCCAGGTCAGGGGCTCCGGGTCGTCGGGCATCCGCTCCAGCGCCGCCACGGCCTCGGGACACGCCTCGGGTCCGCCGGCATCCAGGATCGCCCGCCACGCCGCGCGCAGTTCGTCCCCCGAGTCCAGGCACATGGCCTTGATGAGCGTGCGCTGCATGCCAAAGTGGGCGCCGGTCCACCGCGGCCGGTAGGTGAACTCAGACGCCAGCACGTACGGATTGACGGCCGGATCGCCCAGCGGGTCGGAGGTGAACGGCCGGTGACTCTCGTACACGGCCTGCCGGGCGGCGCTGTCCGAGGGATAGAAGTCCCTCCGGATCGGCAGCCGCCGCAACGCATACACCGCGGGGCCACCCGGCGTGCCGGGCCGGTAGTTCCAGAGCTTCTGCCCCTCATCGCTGAGCGCAAACACGATGAAGCGCACCGCCAGTTCGCGGTGAGCGGCCCCGCGCAGGAGGCTGATGGGATCGGCGCTGACGCTTGAACCGCCGGCCGGCGTCACGTAGCCCATCCGCGCCGCGCCATCCGGGGCCCGGCTCGTCTCGGCCTGGTAGCGGCCGTAGAAATCGATGGCCAGGCCGGCGGCGGCGCTGCCCATGCTGACGTCGATCGGCACCTTGCCGGCGCTGTCGGTGAAGTAGCGTGCGTTGGCCGAGATGCGCTGCACCAGCCGGATGCCACGCAGCCACCCGCGCTCCACGGCCGCCTGGTAGGCTCGGATCCGCGCATCGCCCCCCTCGCCCGGCACCCCGTCGCGGGCGATGTCGAGCTCGAACGCCTCGATGTCCGCGCCGCTGAAACCGGCTGCGTCCACCTCGTGTCGGCACTGCTCATGCACGATCATTTCAAAGGCCTTGGCCAGGCTGCCGCTCTTGGTCGGGTCGCCCATCCCCACTTGCCCCACGTAGGCCGGCGCCGCCAGGTCCGCCCACGTCGAGGGCGGGCCGGGCAGCCCCAGCTCGCGGACGCGGTCCACGTTGTAGCAGATGCCGAACGTGCTCAGCGCGGTGCCGAAGAAGGTGTCGGTCCGCCAGATCTCGCCGCCCATGCTCGTCGGGATCAACTCGGTCCCGTCCTCCGCCGCCAGCAGGCCCGGCGGCGGCGCATCCGCCGGCCACGGCGGCACGGTGAACCCCTGGTCGAACGCCTTGCCATGGTCGTACGCGCCGCCCCCAAAGAACAGGTCGATCCCGCTGCCGAAGGCCTGCGGATCGTCCTGCGCGCGGAACGCCTGCCACAGGGCCTTCTGGAGGTCCCATCGCTCGCGGGCCGCGGGATCCTTGGCCTCTTCCGGGCTCAGCTCGCGCTTTGCAAAGCGGCCGTCCATCACCGCCGACAGCGCGCCGTCGGTCCAGGGCCGCCCCTGACCTCGCCACCAGGCTTTAAACGCGGCGCCGTACTCGCCGCCCAGGTAGCGCATGATCTCGGTGGTCCCGCCGATCGAGCGCCAGTCGACCCTGACCGCCTGACCATAGCGTTCACGGTGCCAGCGTGAGAACGCCGCGCCGAACTCCCGGCGGATGGCCTCGTTGTGCGGGGAGATGATGACCAGCTCAGGGTCACCCGGGCGCCAGTCCGAGGCCTCGCGCCGCGGCTGCAGCAGGAACGGCAGGCCGACAACGATCGCACAGGCTGCAAGGATGGCAGCGGTCTTCACCGGTTCGTTACTCCCTCAACAACACGACGTCCGCCGGATCGATCCAGGCCACGGTCGGTTCGGTCCCGTCCCTCGCCATGAGCCGGGGATGCAGCTCGAAGGCCTTCAGCGTGACCTCGGGACCTGCGGCCGCGGCGGCGGTAACCTGGTGCTGGGCCATCTCGCCCAGGTAGACGGTGTGATGCACCCGGGCGCGGAAGGCGTTCGGCGCGGTCGGGAGATCGCCCCCCAGCCGGATGGCTTCAGGCCGGAGAGAGACGCTGACCGCCGTACCCGGGGGCATGGCGGCGTGCGGCAGGGCCGACGTCAGCGTGCCCAGCGCCGTTAGCACAGTACAGGTGCCGCCCGAGCTCGCAACCACCCGGCCGGGCACGAGGTTCGTCTCTCCGATGAACCCGGCGACAAACGTGTCCACGGGGCGCAGATAGACATCGCGCGGAGCGCCGATCTGCCGCACCCGTCCTTCGTGCAGCACCACCAGGCGGTCGGCCACGGACAGCGCCTCCTTCTGGTCGTGCGTGACGTAGATCGCCGTAATCCCCGCATCCTTGCAGATGCGCCGGATCTCGCCGCGCATCTCGAGCCGCAGCTTGGCGTCCAGATTGGAGAGCGGCTCATCCAGCAGCAGACAGCGGGGGTGGACCACGAGCGCGCGCGCCAGGGCCACGCGCTGCTGCTGGCCGCCGGAGAGTCGGTTGGGCATCTCGGCCGCCTTCTCCGTCATGCGCACCAGAGCCAGCACTTCGTCCGTGCGACGGGCCGCCTCGTCGCGCCCCACTCGCTGCATGTCCAGCCCGAACGCCACATTCTGCCGGACGGTCATGTGCGGCCACAGGGCGTAGCTCTGGAACACCATGCCCGTGTCGCGCTCGTGCGCCGGCATGTGCGTCACGTCGCTCTCGCCGATCCGGATCGAGCCCTCGTCGGGTTCGCAGAACCCGGCGAGGCACCGCAGGAGGGTGGTCTTGCCGCACCCGCTGGGGCCCAGCAGGAAGAACAGTTCGCCGGGCTCGATGGCCAGCGAAACGCGGTCGACCGCGATCGTCCGGCCGAAGCGTTTGGTCACATTCGCAATCGTTACGCCCACCGCCATGGTCATTGCCTCCTCACCCGGCATGCGGGGGCTGGGGCTCGGAGAGCCCCGCCCTACGGTCCCGTCCACTCCGGGTCCACCATCCGCGGCGAGAAATCCCCAAGATCCGCCACGCGCAGATCGGCCGCCGCCACGTTCTGAACCGGCGCCCTCGGCCGCACCAGCGCCACGCAGCGCATGCCCGCGGCCCGGGCCGCCGCCACGCCGGCCGCGGAGTCCTCAAACACCAGGCATTCGCGCGGTTCAACTCCCATCCGCCGGGCCGCCGCAAGAAACCCCACCGGGGACGGCTTGCCGGGCTGGCAGTCCTCGGAAGAAAGGAAGAACGCAACGTCCCCGGCGATGCCCAGAATGTCCAGCGCCTCGGCCAGGTCGCGCCTCGGGGAACCCGACACGATGCAGACCGGGTGCGACCGCGACAGCCGCTTGAGCAGCGCCACCGACCCGTCGATGCTCAACTTGCGGGTGCGGCGCAGCGGGTGCATGCGGCGGGAGAGTTCGATCTCCATCTCGTCGCGCGACAATCCCACGCCCGCGAAGCGGCGGCGGATCGCGGCGTAGACGTCGTGCCAGGACCGCCCGTACACCATCTCCGTCGCCTCGTCGTGCGAGATGTCGTGGCCCAGTTCCCGCAACAGCTGATGCGTCGCCTCAACCCACAACACCTCCGAGTCCAGCAGCGTCCCGTCCAGATCGAAGATGAAAGCGCGAATCATGCGGCGGATTCTACCGACGCCCCCGCGCGGAAGCAAAGGCGGAAAGCGGCTAGCCCCCGCGAACCGCCGTTTGACAGCATCCGGTCGCGGCCCTACACTTACCCCGTCTTTAGGCCTCGCGGAGGTCAAGACTCGAAGCGTAACCACGGCAAGCGAGGTGCTCTATGAACCGGACTCTGTGCATGGTGTTACTCGTGGCGGCAACGGTCCACGTCGCGGCGGCCCAGGAAAGCGTGCAGCCGCCGCTTCCCGCCCCGATGATGGATGTGGGCGGCGGCCTCATGTTCTCGGAGAGCAACGACCACTTCGACAGCGGCGTGGGCGGCTTCTTGTACGTGGGCGGTCGCCCGGCGCCGGTGATCGGCGTGCGCGGCACCATCTCCGCGTGGGATGTCGACACCGAGAGCGATGTGCTGTCGCCCGGCAGTTTTGTCGTTTCGTCCGCCGAGGCGTCGGTCCTGCTGCACCTGGACGTGGAGCCGGCCATCCACGTGTGGGCCGGTGGCGGCATTGGCGGCTATTGGTTCGATGACAATGAGGACGACTGGAACGACGACCCGTATCACCACGACAGAATGGTCAGCGACACGATCGACGACGATGTCGGCTACCACGTTCTCGTCGGCGCGGACGTGATCATTGCCGGCCCCGTGTCGGTCTTTGTCGAAGGCAAGTACATCTTCATCGACACCGAGGCGTGGGTCAGAACCCCCACGGGTGACGGCCGGACCTTCACGGAGACCCACGAAGACATCAACCTGGACACCGGCTTCGTGACGCTGGGCATGCGGGTGAAGATCTGACCGGAAGCCGGCCGATGAAACGCAAGATCTACCTCTGCGGTCCGATCATGGACGAAGTCGACGGGCACGCCCGCGCCTGGCGACAGACCGCCATCCAGCGCCTCAAGGGCAACTTCACGTTGCTCGACCCGATGCGCCGCAACTTCAAGGACCGCGAGGTAGACAGCGCCAACGAGATCGTCGAGTTCGACCTGCAGGACGTCCGCGAGGCGGACATCGTCCTCGTCAACTACAACAAGGCGTCGATCGGCACGGCAATGGAGGTGTTCTACGCCTCGCACGATCTCGGCAAGTTCGTCGTCGCCTTCTCGCCATTTACATTTCAGGAATCCAGTCCGTGGATGGTGAAGTTCTGCACGAAGATCCTGCCGACGCTCGAGGATGCCACGGACTACATCCTCGAGCACTTCGTCAACCAGAGCCTGTGATCTACCGCATCGCGTCCTTCAGCGCGGCGTCGATATCCGCGTCCGTGAACCGGTCCACCAACCGGCTGACCTCGGCGCCCCGGCGATTGAAGAACCAGAACTGCGGAGCCGAGGCGATGCCGTTCTTGACGGCGGTGGGCGAGTCCCACGAGGCCACTTCAACCTTCAGCACCTTCACCTTGCCGGGATAGCGTGACTCCAGGGTTTCGACGTAGTTGCCCTGCCGGAGATTCGCCGCCAGCTGCGGATTCTGAACGTAGACGATGGTGACGGTGCCGGTCCGGGCCAGCGCCGCGAGGTCGACCGCCTCGCCCGCGCCATCCACCCGCTCCGCCCGCTGCGGAGCGGCCGCCGCCCGGGCGAAGTCGAACGGGTCCGTTCGCATCTGAGACACCTCGGTGGCGGCGACCGAAAGCTCGGCCCCCTTGTCGTCGAACACGAACTGCCCATCGCGGTAGGCCGACAGGCGCAGATCCTCGCGCCGCTTCTGGCTGCTGAACCGCACGCTGACTTTCGCCGGGGGCTTCACCACCAGCGAGACGACGCCCTGCCGCATGGGCTCCACCGCCTCCCCGTCGGCCTGTTTGAAATGGATGCGTCCAAGCTTGTACTCAACAAACTCGCCGGTCACGTCGCCGCTCTTGAGCGTCAATGTATCCCCGGCGGCCGACGCCGCCAACGCCACGGCACAGACCACCGATCCGATCCGCAGAACCAATCCCATGGTCGCCCCCCCTCTCTACAGAAGACAGCGTATCACGCCCCGGCCGGCGGTCAACACGCGGCTCACGGCGCGCGCGGGCGCATCCTCGTTTCAGTACACACGGGGTTGACGTCCAGGCGAGCCCGTCTGTCCCGGCGACCCGATCCGCCAAAGGGGCGCGGGATGCGCAGCCTCGGGCAGGCGGGCAAGCGCTTCCTTTACCGCCCCGGCCCCAGGGCCGGGGCGGTGGCGAACGTGGCGCGGATCGGGTTGCGGCGGAACCGCCGCTCGAAACCGGGCGCGCAAGATGGGTCCGGATGCAAGGCGACGAGGGGGGCGCCAGACTTCCGGTCTGCGCCCCCCGAAGGCAACGCGGCAGACGGGCCCATATCGCGTGCCCGCGTTTCGACCCGATCCGCGACACATCCCCCGTCAGCCACAGGACCGATTCACCTACCGCAGGCCGCCCGAGGTCGATACCGATACCGATGCCGACCCCGACGCCGAGAGGAATGCGCGCGAGGCCGCCAGCCCCGACCGCGGACCTGACACTACCCATACTATGCTTGCATTGAAACGGGGATGCGCCCCCACCGCGCCACCGCGCGTGGGCGGTTTTTTGGCTTGTTTCCACACCCTGATCTGATACCGTTTTGCGCTTGTCGGTGTCCCGGTCGGCTGCGAAGCCCTCCGTGGACTCGTGAAGCGAGCGCCCGCCTGTGCCACGGTGCGGGCCAAAGCGGATTATGCCGCACCCTCAGGGGCCTGCGGCGTTAGGAGGTACCTGTGGCAGACGAAGCAACAGAAGCAACGCGTCCCATCACCGTCCAGGACCTGCTCGATGCGGGCTTGCACTTCGGCCACCAGACCAAGCGCTGGAACCCGAAGATGCGCAAGTTCATCTTCGACAAGCGCAACGGCATTCACATCATTGACTTGTCCAAGAGCCTCGTCCGGCTGAACGCGGCCCTGGAGTTCATCTACACGATCTCCTCGGGCGGCAAGAGCATCCTCTTCGTGGGCACCAAGAAGCAGGCGCGGGACATCGTGCGCGAGACAGCGACCGCCTCCGGGCAGCCCTACGTCGACACGCGCTGGCTGGGCGGCACGCTGACCAACAACGTCACGATCCGCAGCCGCGTGAAGCGCATGCGCGAGCTCGAGGCCATGGAGACCGCAGACGGGTTTGCCGGAGCCACCAAGGCGGAGGCGTCCAAGCTGCGCCACGAGCTCGAGAAGCTGCACCGGAATCTGCAGGGCGTCCGCGATATGTCGGAACTGCCTGGCGCGATGTTCGTGGTGGACATCAACCGCGAGGCCATCGCCGTCGCCGAAGCCAAGCGGCTGAACATCCCGGTCGTCGCCCTGGTCGACACCTGCTGTGACCCGGACCCGATCGACTACCCCATTCCCGGCAACGACGATGCCATCCGGGCGATCAAGCTGATCTGCACCGCCGTTGCGGAAACCGTGAAGGGCGCCGCGGCGGAATGGACCCGCGTGGCCGCCGAGATGGCGCGCAAGCGTGACGAAGATCGCAAGGCGGCGCAGGAAGCGGGTGGCGGGGTCGAGGAACCGCGCCGCGCCGACCAGCGCCGGCGCAGCGGCCCCCCCAGCGATGGCAAGCCCCGCCGCACGGCACGCCGCAGGACGTCGGCCGAAACTCCCGCGGAAGGTGCCGCTCCCGAGGCGCCCGCCGCTGAAGCGGTCCAGGAACCAACCCCCGAAGCGTAGATCAACCGGCATCCCGCAACCCGGCGAGAACCGGGGTTGCGGGGCCTTTATTTTGGATCAAACTCGAGCGGCGAAGCGCCGCAACCCGTCAGGGAGACCGAACCATGGCCGAGATTTCCGCCGAACTTGTGAAGAAACTGCGCGATGCCACCAACGTCAGCATGATGGAGTGCAAGCGCGCCCTCGTCGAATCCGAAGGGGACCTCGACAAGGCCGCCCGCATCCTCCGCGAGCGCGGCATTGCCGTGGCCGCGAAGAAGGCCAACCGCACGACCAACCAGGGCCTGATCGCGTCGTTCACGACACCGGATGGCAAGACGACCTCGCTCGTGCAGGTCAACTGCGAGACCGACTTCGTGGCCCGCAACGCGGGCTTTCAGACCTTCGTCGCCGAGATCGCCCAGAAGGGGGCGGCCACCGACGCGGCCCTCGGGGACGGCATGAAGGACGTGCTGGTCGCCAAGATCGCCGAGATCGGCGAGAACATCGTGATCTCGCGCAACACGCGCTTCGCCCTGCAGGGCGCCGGCCGCATCCAGCCCTACATCCATCTGGGCGGCAAGGTCGGCGTTCTGATCGAGATCGGCTGCGGCAAGGCCGCCACGGCGGACGCCCCGGCGTTTGCCGAGCTGATCAAGGACCTGTCTCTCCACGTGGCCGCCTGCTCGCCTCGCTACCTCAAGCCCGCCGACGTGCCGGCCGACGAAGTGACCGCCGAGCGGGCCATATACGCCAAGCAGGTGGAAGGCAAGCCGGCCCAGATCGTGGAAAAGATTGTCGACGGCAAGATGAAGAAGTTCTACGCCGACACCTGCCTGGTCGATCAGCCGTTCGTGAAGGAGCCCAAGCAGAGCGTCACGGATCTGCTGAACGAGACCGGCAAGTCGTTGGGCGACGTCCTGACGATCCGCCGCTTCGTGCGGTACCAGCTGGGACAGTAACCCCTCCGGCCGACGGCGCAGCGGGTCGCCCCGCTCGCGCCGTCAGCCGCTGAGCAGGCGGCGTCATGGGAAAAGCGGCCAAACTGGCGTTCGTCACGTTCCTGACGTTTGTCAGGTTTCCGCTGGTGCTTGTGTTCTTCGCCGGGGCCATCGCCTACACCAGTCCGCAGTTCCGCCATCCGTGGCTGTTCGGGGTGACGTTCACGGCGCTGATTTCCGCCGCCCTGACCGACCTGTTCGACGGCTACTATGCGCGGCGGTTCGGCGTGGAGACCAAGCTGGGCGCTCATGCCGATCCGCTGATGGACAAGTTTTTCTACCTGGCCTCGCTCCCCCTGCTGGCCTGGGTGGCCGCGCTGGAACCCGAGGTCACGGCGGCCGGCCGTTTCCTGCACCCCCTGAATCACTCCCGCCTCCTTCTGGTCATCGCTCTGCTCTTCCTCGCACGGGATCAGTGGGTGACGTTCCTGCGGTCGATCGGGGCGATGTACTCGGCCAGCGGCAGCGCCAACTGGTCGGGAAAGCTCCGCACCGCCATCAATTTTCCCCTCGTCTGCGTCATCTACTACTTCGAGGAGACCCCGGCGCAGTGGCAGTTCATCCCGGAGTGGTTTATCTACGCCTTCGAGGTGCTGGCCCTCGTGGTGACCGTGCTGTCCCTCTATATCTACACCCGCAACTACTGGCCCTACCTGCGCCGTTCGGCGCATGTCTGAGCCCCCGCCATGCAGACGCTTCGCCCGATCGAATGGCTCTCCGATGCGCCGCCCCGATTGACCCCCGGGCGCATCCGCCTGCTGGATCAGACCCGGCTGCCGTCGGAGGTGGCCTGGCTGGAGACGGAAGATCTGGAAACCGTGTGGCAGGCCATCCGCACGCTGCAGGTGCGCGGCGCGCCGGCCATCGGGATCGCCGCAGCCATGGGCGTGGCGGCGTGGGCGCAGCAGGCGACGGGCCCCGAAGCCGCCGCGGTGTTGCAGCGCGCCGAAGACGCCTGCGACCGGCTGGCGACCGCCCGACCCACCGCCGTCAACCTGTTCTGGGCTCTGAACCGCATGCGCCGTGTGGCGCGGGCCCATGCCGGGCTGTCGGCCGACGCGCTGCGCGAGCGCCTGGCCTCCGAGGCCGTGGCCATCCGTGACGAGGACGCCGCCATGTGCCGCGCCATAGGCGGGCACGGCGCCGCGCTGCTGCACGATGGCGACACGGTGCTGACCCACTGCAACGCCGGCGCCCTGGCCACGTCGGAACTCGGAACGGCGCTCGCGCCGATCTACGTGGCCCAGGAGCGCGGGCTGCGCGTGGCCGTCATCGCCGACGAAACCCGCCCGCTCCTGCAGGGCGCCCGCCTGACCGCGTGGGAACTCCAGCAGGCGGGCGTCGACGTCACGCTGATTTGCGACAACATGGCTGCACAGGTCATGCGCGAAGGTCGCGTCTCGATCGTCTTTGTCGGCGCCGACCGCATCGCGGCCAACGGAGACACGGCCAACAAGATCGGAACCTACGGGGTGGCGGTCCTGGCGCGCGCCCACCGGATCCCGTTTTACGTGCTGGCGCCCTCGTCCACCTTCGACCCCGACACGGCCGATGGCGACGCCATTCCGATTGAACAGAGAGGCCGGGAGGAGGTCGCCGCCGGCTTCGGGCGCGTGACCGCTCCTCCGGGGGTCAAGGTGTATTCACCGGCGTTCGACGTGACGCCCGTGGACCTGATCACCGGCTTCGTGACCGAGCGCGGCATCGGGCGCTCGCCCGCGGATCTGCGCTGAGGACCCGCCCCGGGCTTACTTCCCAGGGGCAGCAGGGGGGGGCACGCGCCGGAAGGGACTGTTGGCCGCGTGGTAGAGGTCGACATCGTTCAGGAATCGCAGCACGGGAAGCGACTGGATGAAGACCTTCTGCCGATCCGGATTGTCGATCCACAGGTGCACCAGCTTCATTCCGTGCAGCGGCTGAGTGTTCAGCGATCCGCACCCCCGCAGGTCCAGTTCTGTGAGCGGGTTCTTGGCCGCCGGAGCCAGGTCGGGCACCGTCAGGTTCCGAAGGCTCAGGGCCGTGAGTCGCATCCCCCCGATCGCCCAGAGATCCTTCACGCCCGTCTCGCTGAGGTTCAGTCGGCGCAGCGGCATGCCGCTCAACAGGCCGACATCGGAGAACGCCGTACCCTCCACCCCGAATTCCTCCAGCGGCATGCCGCTGATCGCCGAGAAGTCGCGAACCCCCGTTCTGTTCAGGAGCAGTCGCGTCAGCTTCATCCCCGCCAGGCGGCTGATATCCGACACGGGCGTCCGCGACAGATCCAGCGACGTCAGGGGCAGCGCGGCCAGGGCGTCGATGGTCCGGATGGAGGTGCCAGCCAGATCGAGGCGGGTGAGCTTCGGCCCGCCCTGCAGCCACGACAGGTCCTGAATGGGAGTGTCCTGGGCCGACACGTGGGTCAGGGGCAGGGTCTTCAGCACCTGAAGGCGCCGAAGCGCCGTGCCGTCCAGCTTCAGAACCTTGAGCGGCATGCCGGCCAACGGCGCCAGATCCATGACGCTTGTGCGCCGGAGATCCAGCTCCTCCAGCGGCATGCCGCGCAAGGGCGTCAGGTCGCGGACGGGCGAATCCACAAAGCTCGCTCTGCGCAGCGGCATGCCGCGCAGCGGCTCGATGTCGAACACGTGGGAGTTGGCCACCTCGACGCTATCGAGGGTTAGGCTGCTCAGCCCCGACAGGTCCTTGAGCGCCCCATCGGCCTGCTGGCCGGGCCGATACGCCACGGACGTCAGGGTGGTGAGGGCGGCCAGCGGAGACAGGTCCTTCACCGTTCCGTTGATCACCGTCGCCGACACCGCCTTGCCGGACTTGTCCTGCCTGATATCGAGCTGAAAGGGGTTCAGCTTCGGATTCCTCCGGTACATGAACTCCCGCACCTTGTCGATGTCGTCCTTGGCCGGCAGGAGGTCCCTGGGCAGCGAAGAGGCTGGCCGTGGGGGGGGCTGAGGTTCGGGCACCGCCGCGGGCGTCTCGGCAGGCTGCGGGGGCGGCGCTTCCGGCCGATTCGCCTCCGCTTCCGACCGTTCGAGCAGCAGCTCTCCCAGCACGCCCGGCACTGTGGAGAAATAATCGCGCGCGTGCGGGTACGCCTGCGCCCGAAAGGCCAGCATCCCCTTCACCAGCGCCACCTCCGGCTGACTGTCCGCCCCCATCCGAAGCAGCCGCTCCCGCATGGCAAGGTCCTGAACGCCGAACGCCACGCGACGGCTCGCAAACGCATCGTTCACCGGGACGCGACACATCGCGACCACCTGCGTCCCGGAGACCTGCTCAACCGTCAGCACCTGGGGCCCGGTGTTGAACTGCACCGTGGTTTCCTTGCCGATGGCGCCCGCGAAGGACTGCATCACGCGGACATCCACGGCCGCCGCGCCCCGCAGCACGCGGTCGGCGGACACCAATTCGGCTGGAAGGTCGTCCCCGCCGTCACGCACCGCCGACGCCACGGCCAGCGCGGCCTCCGGAACGTGGCCCTCCAGGATCTGCGCCACGGCCTGCGTCAGAACGCTGCGCACATCGATCACGGGCTGAGCGGCCGGCTCGGGAGCCGCCGCCACACCCTCGGCCTGCTCGCGCAACTGCTCCGCCAGCGCCGTGCGCAAGGATGCGGATTCGTCCGCCCCCGGCCCGGCATAGGTCTCGTACACCCGGGCCGCTTCGCTGAACCGGCCGGCGGCCAGCATCGGCTCGCACGTCGAGGCCAGGCCCCTCATCGTGTCCTGTGCCTTCTGCTCAACAGCCTCGCGAAGCCTGCGTTCCTCCTCCATCACCCCCTCGCGCACCGGCGTGCCGGCGGCCAGGGCCACCACCTGCAGCATCCGCCTCAGCCCCTCCATGGGCCGGTCGGGGTTCTCGCTGATCCACAGGCCAACCGCCTCGAATTCCCGTCGGGCAGCCTCCCCTGGGCCGGCGTCAGGCGGCACGGTGGTCGTGGTCGGCGAGGCGGTCGGCGTCGCCGGAAAGACTCGAGGGAGAACCTGCTGCGACGGGGGACGACAGGACTCCACGTTCAACGCCAGGATCAGCGCGATGACGCACCCCAGGGCCACCGCGCCGATCTTGAACGCGAGGGCCAACGGACTCGAACGGTCGGCCCGCTGCCAGCGCTTCAGGGCCGCGTGAGCTGCATCCGGGCCGGTCTGCAGGCGCGTCAGTTGCGTGCGCTTGACCGTGCTGATGGCGTGACCCGGCAACAGCTGCGCGGGCAGATGCCCGGCCTTCACGCGCGCCAGGTCCTCCTTGACCGCCTTCCAGTCGGCGTGCCGGAACTGGGGGTCCTTCGCCAGCATCCGCTCGACCAGGGCGCAGACGCCCGTCGAGAGCGACGGGAGCAGCTTTCCGGGGTTCTCGTCCTGCCCGGTGCACTGCAGCTCGATGACCTGTTCGTCAGGATGGCCCTGAAACAGGCGCCTGCCCGTGAGCAGGTGGTACAGCATGGCGCCGAGCGAGTAGATGTCCGAACGGCAATCCAGCGCGGACTCGGCCATGGCCTGCTCCGGAGAGATGAAGGACGGGGTGCCCAGGACCTCCTCGCCCGACTCGCCGGTGCCGCGCGACATAGCCTTGATCGTGCGAGACAGGCCGAGGTCCGCGACCTTGACCGACCCGTCGGCGTCCACGATGACGTTGTCGGGTTTGATGTCGCAGTGGACCACGCCGGCCTGGGTCCAGGCATAGTCCAGGGCATCGGCCACGCACTCGGCCACGGTCAGCGCTTCCTTCTCGCCCAGCTTCTCCTTGCGGCGCTGCCAGTCGCCGATCGTGTAGCCGGCCACGAATTCCATCACGAAATAGTAGGCGCCGTTCTGGTTCCCCGCATCGTAGACCTGGACGATGCCGGGGTGTTTCAGGCGCGCGGCGGCGCGGGCTTCGTCCTGAAAGCGCTCAACGTCGGCCGCGGTATGGCTGAAGTGCGCCGACAGCACCTTGACGGCGACGATGCGGTCGAGCGAAACCTGCCGCCCTTTCCAGACCGAGGCCATGCCCCCACGCCCGATGAGGCCGAGGATCTCGATCCCGGGGATCTGGATTTCGCTCATTTCTCGCGCCCGTCCCCGCTGCACCCGCGGCAGAGCGTATACCCCTTCGCGGCGCACTCCGCGCACGGCGCGCCGCGATACTCGCCCGCGCCCTTGCAGCGCCGGCACGGCGCATAGCCCTGCCCGTTGCACTTGCCGCACAAGGCGCGCCCGCCGCGACCTTCACAGCTTGAGCACACCAGACTGCCGGATGCGCGGCACGTCTCGCACGGCACCACCCCGACCCCGTTGCACTCCGGGCAGCGAAGCTTGGCCTTGAATTCCACCGACTTGTCGAGCTCGCCCTTGCGGCTCTCGAGAATCCACCCCTTCACACACTTTGCATTCGGGCACGCGATACGACCCGTCCCGGCGCACTCGGAGCAGTCCTCGCGACCCAGCCCCATGCAGGCGTGGCAGGGCGAGGCGGTGACCGTGAGCAGCGCAGCCGTCTGTCGGGAGCTCAGCGCGCCCCGCATCTCCGGCGGCACCCATGCGTTGCCGATCTGCCAGTACTGCCGGCCACGTTGCTGGATGGAATAGGACTCCTGCGCCGCGCCTTTCGCCCGCTTGGTTTCGGCGACCGTGGCCGGCACGATCATGAGCCCGGTTCCTGAGCAGGTCTCGCACGCCTTGCCGCGCGACAGGCGGGACCCCGCCCCCCCGTCCAGCTTGCCGGGCTGCGCAAATTGACGCCCCGTGCCGCCGCAGTCGCTGCAGGGGCGCGTCAGCGTCCGCACGGCGGCGCGACTCTTCTCCAGCAGCGCGGCCACCAGGGCGGTGCGATCGGGATCGCGCTGATCGGTGATGGACTCCAGCGCCGCCGCGTTGCGCGCGAAGAGCCAGGCCAGCTCGATGTTGCCGTCACGGTAAGCCTGACGGCTGCGCTCGATCTCCTCCTCGACGCGGCCTCCCGGCAGGAAGGCCAGGCTCGGAACCCGCTCCGGGGCGGGCGACGACGGCGCGGCCGACGCCGGCGGAGGCAACGCGGCGCCGCAGTGCGCGCAGGCGGCGACTTCAGTGCCGCTCTCATAACCGCACTTGCCGCAGACCCTTAGAGCCGCCCAGACGGACGGCACGCAGGCCAGCAGCATACATATGCATCGCAGAAGCTTGCGGGTCATCTCAAGGCCTCCCGGCGCCGTCCGTCACAGGAAGACACAACCTCGGGGCAGAGAGTAGCACCAACCCGGGCGGGCGGAAAGCCCCAAAGAGATCCCTGCTTACGTGACGTAAGCGCTTGATAGCCCGTGCCTTCCTTAATGACGATAGGTGTTTACACCCCCGAGTCATGGTGCTAGCCTCAGTTCGCTGGGTTGGGTGCTCTGCAGTGGGAGAAACCGCAATGAGCGTGCGCGGCAAATGTCGATCGGGCCCGCGGCGGGGACAGGCGGCCGTGGAATACCTGGTTGTGGCCGGGGTGCTGCTGGCGACGGTGGTTATCGTCAGCATCTTCCTCCACTCGTTCAAGGAGCAGAGCGACCGCGTCTTGAATATTGCCGCTTCGGAGTATCCGTAACTATATTGTGTCTGACGGTGGTGGATCCTTGGGAGGGCAGCCGGACAGTCCGGCTCGAACGAAGGAGGCGCGTATGAGAACACTCGGTACGTCCCGCAAAGGCCAGACGATGGTCGAGTATATCATCATCGTGGTCATCATTGCCGTGGCAGCGATTGCCATCTTTGGCGTGTTTGGCGACACCATTCGCGCCAAACTCGGTGGCGCAGTCTCAGAGATTGGCGGCGATTCCGGCGCGGTGGACGACGCGTTGTCGACCGGCTCGGCCGATTATCTGAAGGAACTCGATGCCCCGTAATCGATGATCGGAGCCGCATGCCCCGAAACCGATTCGCGTTGGAAGCCAAGCGCGGCCAGTCGCTGATCGAGTCGTGCCTGGCCATCGTGATGGTGTGTCTCATCTTCTGCGGCCTCTTCCAGATCTCGCAGCTGTTCGCCGCGAAAGAAGTACTCGATTACTCCGCCAGCCGGGCCGCCCGCGCCAAAGCGGTCGGCTTCAATGGGTTCATGGTGTCGAAGTGCGGAAAGGTCGCGAGCATCCCGAACGCGGGGGTGATGACCGCGCCAGCCTATACCAACGTGGACGACGTGCTGCGCGACGTGGTCGACACCTCGACGCCGGGTGGCGTATGGGACTGGGTGCTCGGCGGGGCGCCCACTTCGGACCAGTACGAGATCGAGCGCGTTCGCATCCCGGAATTCCTGGCCAGCCCCACGGCGCCCACGGCGTACTCCATGCTGAATTACGAGAACTGGGACTCGATCCTGGTGGGGGTCAGCACGGTCGGCGGCCCGGGGGGCACGATCCTGCAGGGCACCGCGCGCCAGGAGTACCCGCTGCGCATTCCCATGCACAGGGCCTTCTACGCCGAGGATGAGGTCGATCTCGAGGGGAATGCGTTCCTGGAGAATCACTACACTCTGTACTTGGACGACATGGACTGGTGAAGCCACCAGCGGGGGAGCCGCGGATGAGAATGGGATGGATGCGCCGCGCATCGAGCCGCCGGCCGCGTTCGGCGGGGCAGGTGGTTCTGTTCCTCCTGCTGATCCTGGTGGTCCTGTTCTTCGTCGTGCTGTTCAACTTCGACCTGCACAAGACGCTCTTCGTCAAGTCGCTCAGCCAGAACGCCGGCGATGCGGGCGCCCTGTCGGCCGCGCGGTGGCAGGGGCTCACGCTCAACCTCATCGGCGACCTGAACCTGATGCACGCGATCGCGCTGTCGGCGGGCGACCCGGTGGCCGCGGGCGCCATCACCGACATCCAGGCACGGCTGTGCTACACGGGCCCGATGATCGGATTCATGGCCGCGCAACAGGCCGCCAAGAACAACGGCCTGCTGGTCAACAGCGGCTACACGGCGGCGATCAAGGACCACGCCGACGTCGTGCGATACGACTACCCGGCGCCTGTCGGACCCGGCGGGGGGCCGCTCTTTCCCGAGCCCTACCCGGGCTGCTGGGATGAGTACGCCGACATGCTGGACCTGGCGGCGGACAACGGCATCTCCGTGGCGCCGGAGAACGCCAGGTTCTACCTGGACTACGCCGGCAGCGACCACGTTCTCCTGCTGCCCGGCTTCTACGAGGCGGTGGCCGGCCGCCTCTGGTGCTGGTTCCACCGCGAAGCGCCCACGCTGCTGGAAGACTACGAGGAGTTCTTTCCCTGCTGGTGGCCCCCGCTCCCGGCGCCGGACGTCGTCGAGCCGATGAACGCAGAGATCTTCGGCCTCGGACTGACCCGCGTGACGACGACCTTGGACGGTCTGGTCGATCTGGACACGCTCAACGATCTGGCGGTTGAACGCGACCTGGCCGCGGCGGCCATCTCCGGCAGCGTCATGACGAACGTGGCCACGTGGTACTGCTACGACGGGGGCGTGTGGCAGGCCTGGGACGCCATGGACGTGACCGGCGAATTCCCCTTCCCCGCCGTCGGCCCCGTGCGCCCCCAGTACGACTACTCCGGCGCCGACGCGGCCACGCGCAGCGAGACCCATTCGCAGCGCCTGAGCCCGGCCCCCGGCGGAGCGACCGTCTCGAACCTGATCACGTGGACCGCCGCCGCCAAGCCCTTCGGCTACCTCGACGAGCGCGTCAAGCCGAACGAATACGGCCTGGTGCTCCCGGCCTACCACGAGGTGCGACTGATCCCCGTCGATGCATCCTCGGCCGGTGCCGGCGGGGGCTTCAACCTGGGCTGGCGCGAGCACATCCAATTTCACCTGCCGCCCTACATGGCGTCCGGACCCTCCGCGTGCGTGCCGGGCTGCTTCTATTGCGCCCAGTTGGTCACATGGGAGAATGCCGCCTTCCGGGCCGATGGAGCGGCGTGGCTCGATGCCTACAGCGACCTGTGCGACCTGCCCGGCGGTGGAGGCGGTGGCGGGGGGGGCGGCGGCACGCGCCGGGGGCATTAGGAATCGGGGTTCGATCGTCAATCGACAATTGAAAATTGAAAACTCCATGATGAGTTCTCGCATAGCGAGGCGCGCACAGAACGGTCAGGCGATGGTCGAGTTCATCGTCGGGATCGTGGTCGTGCTGGCCCTGTTTGTGGGCATGATCCAGCTCGCCAGCCTGACCCGGGCGCAGACCGACACGATGGTCAACGCGCGCCGCGCGGCCGCCGAGCAGGCGATGATGGACCCGGCGATGCTGTCCTATCCGGACTACATCGAGGCCATTTCGGTCGGCGACGACGGCTCCTCTTACTCGGCCGATGACGCGCCTGCGATCGGCGACCCCGCCGCGTTCACGGCGGTCACCGTTGACCGCTCTGCGGACGGACCTGCGGCCTGGGCCCTCATCGACGCGGTTCCCGACAACCAGTTCTCCGCGCTGAAGTCGTCGGCCTCGATGGTCGACCTCCAACTGGTCAGCGGATCGGACTCTGCAACCGTTGCCGTTCTTCCCGGCGTTCAGCACCTGCTCTACGATGCCGACACGATCACCGTCGAGTCGCGGGTCTGGATGCCCTGGCTGCGTGGCATCTACTGATCGGAACGCGGCATGCAGAACGAGGGATGCAGGATGCAGTGTGCGCGGAGGGTAAGGGGGCTTGCGCATGTCCTGCCGCCGATGTCCCGCCGACTGCCCCTGGTGTTCTTCGCCGCCGTCGCGCTTCTGACGGCGGTCACGACGGCTCCCGCCCGGGTCTTCATGCGGCTGGGGCCGGCTGAGCGCATCATCGAAAGCCTGCGCGAGGCGGGCGGCACGGCCGTCTATGAGAGCGACGTCACGATCAACGGCGGGCACGGCCGGCTGACGGTAACGGGATTCGCCCAGAGCGCAGACGACGTCGCCCGCATCCTGAGCCGTGCGGCCGGAGTCAACACGTCCGCCCTGACCGCGGGCGGCGTCCTCAACGCCACCCTCGAAGACGGCGAGGGCGTCGTCCGCCTGCTGGCCTTCCACCTGGCGCCCCAGGGCCGTACGCTCGTGGTCACCATCGCGCAGTCAGCCTCCGACTACCGTCAGTCCCAGGCCCACCCCGCCCGCGCGCCGACAGGAGCCGTGCCCCCCTACCCCGACAGCGCGCCGCGCCTCGCCGTCCGCGACGAGAAAATCGGCATCAGCCTGTCGGTGTCGGACACGACGGCCGCCCCGGGAACGGTGCACGCCGCCATGGCCGCGCAGCTCAAGCGGGACGGCTGGACTCCGGCGCTTCCGGATTCGCCGGCCGAACGGCCCCTGCGGATTTACAGGCGCAGAGCCGAGCTCTGCTGCGTACACGTCGCGCCCGCGCCGGGGACGGGCGGCAACGTCATTACGCTGTTGCACAAGCAGCAAGGCATCGAATAGAGTCAGGGCACCGCTGCGGGGACTCCGGCCCCGCCGGCGGTCAACGGGAGGCGGCCCTCGCATGAAGCAGAAGATCATCCCCATTGCGGCGGTCATCATCGGCATCGTCGCATTCCTCCTCACCGATCAGTACCTCCGCGGCCAGCGCGAGAAGCTGGAAAAAGAGAGAGCCCTATTCCTTGAAGGCGCCCAGATGATCTCTGTCGTCGCCGCGGCGCGCGACATCCCCAGCGGCACGAAGCTGTCGCAGGGCGACTTGGGCAAGATCAGCGTCCCGCGCCGCAGTGTCGGCGATCGCGCCGTGCTGCCCGAGGAAGTGCAGATGCTTTACGGGAAGAAAGTGCAGATCACCGTCAACGCCAAGAACCCGGTCCTGTGGTCGGACATTGAGGGCGGCGGCTCAGCCGGCTACGGCCTGGCCCCGATGATCGGCCACGGCATGCGCGCGATCTCGCTGAACATCAGCGGCGCCCAGAGCGTCAGCGGCATGGTCCAGCCCAACGACCGCGTCGACGTGATGGGCACGTTCGTCTTCCCGTCCAAGGACAATCCCGTGGACATGGAGGCCGTCACGCTGGTCGTGCTTCAGAACGTGACCCTCCTGGCCACCGGCCAGAAGCTGGCGAAGGACACGGCGATCTCGCGCAACGCGCGGCAGTCGGCCACGTTCAACACCGTCACCCTGGAGGTGACCCCGGAGGAGGCGGAGCTGCTGGTCTTCGCCGAGCAGTCCAAGGGGCACCTGACGCTGGCGCTGCGCAACCCGTCGGATGTCTCCTACAAGGCCAACCTGCCGGACGTCAATTTCGCGGAGCTGCAAAGCAAGATCCCCCGCCTGAATCAGGAACGCCAGACCCGCATCGGCGGCAAGGCCAACCCGTAAGGGATCGGAGCTGTCGGCGATGGCGACCGCGATCAAGATCGAGATTCACCGGCCGGGCAAGGCGCCCAGCATCTTCGACATCGAGACCGGCGCCTTCACCATCGGTCGCGATGACGACTGCGACATTTGCCTGCGCCACGAGCAGGTTGAGCACCGGCACGCCGTCCTGACGATCCGGGAGGGCGCCTGCGCGATCGAAGACCTGTCCTCCGCCTCCGGAAGCACCGTCGACGGGCGCGCCGTCCGCGGCCGCCAGCCGGTGTTGCCCGGGCAGAGAATCGGCATCGGGCCGTTCGGGCTCATCGTGCATCTTCCGGTCGCGCCGCCGCCACCCCCACCTCCGTCCGCCACGGCCCAGCGCGCGCCAGCGGCGTCCGCCGCGCCGGCCGCAGCGGGACTCGCCCCGCAATCGATTCACCTGCACGGGACGGTCTCCCTCGCGGAACAGAAGCGCTCCATCACCGCCCAGATCCACAAGGAGCTCGTGGAGCGGATGGATATCCGGCGCCTGACGGCGGCCCACGTGGACGCGCAGGAAATGAGCCAGCGGGCCATGGAGGCCCTCCGAGCCATCGTGGCGGAGGTCGCCCCGCGCCTTCCGCCCGGCATCGAGCCCCAGGCGCTGGTGCGCGAGGTTTACAACGAGGCCCTCGGCCTCGGACCGATCGAGGATCTGCTGGAGGACCAGGAGATCACCGAGATCATGGTCAACGGCCACAAGCAGGTCTACATCGAGAAGGCCGGCAAACTGATCCTCACCGACCGCACGTTTATGAACGACGACTCGGTGCTGGCCATCATCGAGCGCATCGTCTCGCCCATCGGCCGGCGCATCGACGAGAGCCAGCCGTACGTCGACGCGCGGCTGCCGGACGGCTCGCGCGTCAATGCCATCATTCATCCGCTGTCGCTGGTCGGCCCCTGCCTGACAATTCGCAAGTTCTCCAAGACGCCGTTTACCGACCAGGACATGATCCGGTTCGGCACCTTCACCCCGTCGATGGCGGAGTTCTTCCGGCTCTGCGTGCTGCTGCGCAAGAACATCGTCGTCTCCGGCGGAACGGGCTCGGGCAAGACCACGCTGCTGAACGTGCTGAGCAGCTACGTGCCCGACAGCGACCGCATCGTAACCATTGAGGACGCGGCCGAACTGCGCCTCGACCAGGAGCATATCGTGCGGCTGGAGGCGCGGCCCCCGAACATCGAGGGCAAGGGGGCGGTCGCGATCCGCGACCTCGTCCGCAACGCCCTGCGCATGCGGCCGGACCGGATCATCGTCGGCGAGTGTCGCGGCTCGGAGGCGCTGGACATGCTGCAGGCCATGAACACGGGCCACGACGGGTCCCTGACCACCGTCCATGCCAACTCGCCGCGCGACGTCATCTCGCGCCTGGAAACCATGGTCATGATGGCCGGCATGGACCTGCCTGTGCGGGCGATCCGCGAACAGGTCGCCTCGGCCATTCACCTCGTCGTGCACGAGTCGCGCTTCAGCGACGGCACGCGCAAGGTGTCCAAGGTCACCGAAATCTGCGGCCTGGAGAGCGATCACATCACGATGCAGGACATCTTCGAATACGTGCAGAGCGGCATCGACGCCGAAGGCCGCGTGATCGGCCAGTTCCGGCCCACGGGCGCGGTCCCGACGTTCATCGAAGAAATTCACACGCGCGGGCTGAAGATCAACCGCACCATGTTCGACCCCATGCAGTGGAAGGAATGACGTGCTCACACACTGGACCATCTGCGCCCTGTTCATGCTCACGTTCGGCGGGCTCGCCTACGTGATGATGCAGGCGCTGATGTCCGGCGCGGAAACCTATTCCGGACGCTACTCGGCCGACACGGCCCGGCAGTTCGAAGACCTCTTTCTGTTCATCCCGCCCCGGCGGATCGCCGAGGCCGGCTGGGCCGCTGCGGCCATGGTCTTCATGCTGGTCTTCCTGCTGACCGCCAGCCTGAGCTCCCGGCGCGGCGTGGTCATCGGCCTGACCCTCGGCATCCTGGCCGGCGCCGCGGCCCTCCAGGGGCCCCGCGCCCTGCTGCACCTTCTGCGTCAGCGGCGGATGCACCGGTTCAACCTCCAGCTGGTGGACACGCTGATCAACATGAGTAACGCCCTCAAGGCCGGCTTCAGCATCTCGCAGGCCTTTGAGTCCATCGCCCGCAACGGCGAGAACCCCATCGCGCAGGAATTCGATCTGTTCCTCCAGCAGACCCGCGTGGGTGTGAACTTCTCCGAGGCCCTGCGCAACCTCGAGGAGCGCATGCCCAGCGACGACCTCTCGCTGGTCGTGCAGTCGATCGAGGTCGCCCGGCAAACGGGCGGAAACCTGACCGAGGTCTTCGAGAAGATTGCCGCCACGATCCGCGAGCGCATGCGCATCGAGAACCGCATCCGCACGCTGACCGCGCAGGGCCGCCTGCAGGGCATTATCGTCGGGGTCATGCCCCTGGTGATTCTCGTCGCGCTGCTGGTGGTCGACCCGGGCCTGATGAAGCCGTTCCTGAACTCGGCCGTCGGCATGGCCACCATGATCGGGGTCGCGATCCTGGTCACCTGCGGCGGGCTTCTAATCCGCAAGATCATTCGCATCGACGTATGAACTGGATGATGTTCCAACGCGTGTGTCTGCAGCTGCTCTGGGCGCTGTTCGCCGGGGGCATCGGCTGGTACATCCTGCGCGTGGCCAGCGAGATCACGTACGCCACGCTGGCCGACGGACGCCAGCAGATCCGCAGGGTTCCCCTGCTCTTCCGCATGCACCTGCCGCTGGCCCCGAACCTGTTCCGGCTCCTGCGACGCCCGATCTTCAACCGCGCCCGCGAGCAGTTCGACCGGCGCCTGACCGCCGCCGGCTACTCGGGCGTCCTCTCCGCCGATGAGATGCTGGCGCTGAAGGGCCTGATGCTGGTCTGCAGCGGCGCCTTCTGGTTTCTGTTCGTGCGGGCCTCGGCCGCGGCTGCGCCGGGCTCGGTGGTGGACCGCTCGGAGCTGCTGCTGACCGTGCTGGGGTGCCTCTGGCTGTTTGTGTACCCCGACCTGTGGCTCAAGCGCACCTTGCAGGCGCGCCACCGAAGCATCCAGCGGGCCCTGCCGTTCGTTCTGGATCTGCTGACGCTGTCGGTCGAGGCCGGGCTGGACTTCATGACGGCCATGCAGCGCAACATCCAACGCCGCGCGGTGGACCCGCTCAATGAGGAGCTCATCCTGCTTGTCCGCGAGATCCAGTTGGGGAAGACGCGCGCCCAGGCGCTGCGCGACCTCGGAAAGCGCGTAGACCTGTCGGACCTGAAATCGGTCGTCTACGCGCTGGTACAGGCCGACGAGCTCGGCGTCAGCATCGGCTCCATCCTGCGCATCCAATCCGACCAGATGCGCCAGCGACGCTTCGAGCGCGCCGAGAAGCTGGCCAACGAGGCCCCCGTGAAGATGCTGTTCCCGCTGATGGTCTTCATCTTCCCCTCCGTGTTCCTCATCCTCCTCGGCCCCATCATCAACCGCCTCATTCAAGAGGGGTTGTAGGCGCGCCAAATCGGGCTGGCACCGCAGCGGCGGCTTCGCTAATCTACCACGCGACAGTGGGAGTTGCTGCTCCGCAGACCGACGAGGGCCCGATATGCGCCTGTCGTATCGAGGTTGGTTTACGGTGTTTGTTCTTCTGTTGATTCGCCTGTCGCCGGCGCGCGCCGACGGCGAACCTCCGCAGAGCGGCGGGTTGTGGCGAATCGAGGTGGACAATGACGTCCTCTCCTCGTCCGACGACAACTTCTCTGCCGGCTGGAATATCCAGCGTCATTGGTCGGGGGGATCCTCATGGGGAGAGCCCGGCACGTTCAGCCGCTGGCTCGCGGACACCGTTCCGGGACTGGAGGACGGGGACGGCGTCGCGATCAGGAGAGGAATCGGGATCCAGCAGACCATCCAGACGCCTAAGAACCTCGCGGCGACGGCGGTCATCGAGGGCGATGTCCCGTATGCCGGCGTGCTGGCCGTGCCCAACTCATGGTACGCGCTGAACGATGACCACATGACCGGACTGCAGCTGCTGGTGGGCGTTGTCGGACCCGCCTCGCTGGGGGAAGACTTCCAACGCTGTACCCACAAGAATCTTGGCTGGGGCGATGAGCCTCAAGGCTGGGACAATCAGCTGGAGAATGAGCCCCTGCTGAACGTGAACTACACACGCATAGATAAACTCATCCGAACAGGCGTGTCGCCTGATGTTGAAGCGGACCTTTCGTCCGGTCTTGGCCTGGGGGCTGGCAACCTGTTCACCGCTGCCAGCGCGCAAGTGCAGGGCCGCGCCGGCAGGGCGCTGCCGCTCGGATTCACGCCTCTGCCGGACATGCCGGGGCGGGGCGTGATCAGCGACGCGACGCTGGATCCGCCCACGGACCGTATCTCCGCCTATCTCACCCTGACCGGCCGCTTCACCGAAATCGGGTATACCGTACTGCTGGACGGCAACACCTTCGAGGATACCCACCAGGTCGAGTACGAACACAGCGTCGTCGAGGCAATCTTCGGCGCCCATGTCGCCTACAGCTCCTTCGCCATCCACTTCAGTTACTACCTGGCCACGTACCCGAATGACCAGCAACTCTCGTGGGCCAACGTGTCGCTCGACTACCGATTCTAGTCTCCACCCTTGCCTTGCCCCATTTCCGACACTACTATTCCTGCTGATGGAAGAGCAGGCGGCAGCACGGCTGAGGGTGACGGCGGGTCCCGAGCAGGGCCGGGAGTTTCTCGTTGTGCCCGAGGGGGTGCGACTGGGTCGGTCTTCGCGCAATGACGTAGCCCTGTCCGACCCCTTGCTGTCGCGCCACCACTGCCGCATCTTCATAAAGCCCGATGGCAAACTGTGGGTCGCCGACCTCGGCAGCGCCAACCACACCTTCGTCAATGGTCAGGAAGTTCAGGAGGCCGCGCTTCGATCCGGCGACACCATCGCCATCGGCGACACCCGACTGGAGGTCCAGATGGGCGGCGCCGCGGAGCCCCCCGCCGTCGTCGACCTGGGACTCCCTTCCGGACGCAGGGCCGAGGCTGCGCCGGCACCCCGCCGCCGCATGAAGCTGCTGGTGGCCGTAGCCGCCGGCATGGTCGTCCTGGCCGTCGCCGTCTGGGTCTACCGATTGAATCACCGGCCCGCGCCGCCGCCATCCGCCGCCGCCCAGCCGAGGGATCAGGCGCTCACCATTTCCTACGAGAAGGTCCAGGCCGCGGCGGAGAACATCTTCCGCTACAACCTGGAGCTTCACGACGGGAAGCTGGTCATCGAGATCGACGACCTGGGCAACAACCGTCACGTCCGCAAGGAAAGCCAGGTCGACCCGGATCTGCTTCGGAACCTGACGCGTACGCTGCGCGGCAGCGGCATTTTCGCGCTGGACGAGGAATACCTCGGCGTCCAGCCCGGCATCCTCGACGAAAGCGACATTTGCGTCACCATCGACCGGGAAGCCCATCGCACCCGCGTGCTCAACCGCATCGAGCCTGAACCGTTCAAGAGCGTGCGTCAGACGCTCGAGGCGTTCGGCAAGAACGAGCTGGGGCTCTGGGCCATCCCGTTCTCCGCGGACGAGCTCGTGAAGAAATCCGAGGCCGCATACGCCCTGGGCCGCAAGCTGCGCGAAGAGCGCCAGGTCAAGGACAGCAACCTCGCCGACGCCATCCGCAGCTTCCGGGAGGCCGAGTGGTACCTGGAAACCGTGGAGGTCAAGCCGGGCTTCTACATGGAGCTGCGCAACCAGATTGCCGAATGCGAGGAGCTCCTCGACACCAAGTACAACGACCAGAACTTCCTCGCGGAGCGGGCTATCCGGCTGCGCGACTGGCAGCAGGCCGCGCGCGAACTCCAGGTTCTGCTGGAGGTGATCCCCGACCGGTCGGACACGCGCAACCAGGAAGCGCGGAAGAAACTCCTGGACGTGGAGGCGCGCCTCGCGGCGCAGAAGTAGACGCGTATGCATGCGGTATGGCGACAGTTGGCAGCCTTGGGAACCGTGCTGGCGACCGGCTTAGCGCTGGCCGCGGCCGAGCCGCCGACGGCACCGGCCACGCCGACCCAGGTGTATGTGACCGTCCAGCCCGACGGCGCCTCGGTCACCTGCGACGGGCGCCAGGTCGACGCCCCGCCCGTGGTCATCAGCGGCATCGGGCCAGGGAAGCACCTCATCGTGGTCAACAAGCTGGGCTACCAGGAGGAACGGCGCACCATCGAGGCCGTGCCGGATCAACGCCTCAATGTGGAGCTCCAGCTCCGGCCCATCCACGGCCTGCTGCTGATTCACTCCAAGCCCGACGGCGCCACCGTGGAGATCGACGGCGCCTACCGCGGCGAAACGCCGCTGCTCGTTTCCGATCTTCCGCTCGGCAAGTACCGCGCCAAACTCACTCACGCGGGCTGCCAGACCAAGGAGATCGACCTGACCGTCGACCGGAGGGCGCCGAAGCGCTTCTACGTCGAACTGACGTCGGACTCGGCCACGCTGGTCATCGCGTCCAAGCCGGAGGGCGCAAGCGTTACGGTCAACGGCATCTCCCGCGGCAAGACCCCGTGCACGGTGGGGCAGGTCCCCGAGGGGGACGCCGCCGTTGAACTGAGCATCGAGGGCTACCAGCCGCACAAGCAGACCGTGCGCCTGGTTGCCGGGCAGGAGCAGAAGATCGAGGCCGTTCTGGCGGCTGTTCCAGCCTCCCTCACGGTGGTGTCCATTCCGGAAAAGGCGCGCATCTACGTCAACAACCAGTTCCGCGGGGTCGCCCCACTGAAGCTGGAATCCCTCGAGCCCGGAGAGTATCGATTGCGTACTGAGCTGGACGGGTGTGAGCCGCAGGCGCGCACCATCACCCTGGGGCTGGGACAGGTGCTGGTCGAGGAGTTCCGCCTCGAGGGCAACACCGGCCTGATGGAAATCACCACCGAACCGGCCAACGTCAGCGTCTTCGTTGACGGCAAGGAGGTCGGCGCCACTGCGGACAAGCCCGAGCAGACGGATCGGGTGTCCGAACCTCTGCGGGTGGAACGCCTCGCGGAGGGCAGCCACGACGTCCAGTTGACCCGCAAAGGCTACTTCAGCGAGAACTTCACCATCGCGATCGAGCGGGCTAAGTCGGTCAGCATCCACAAGAAACTGAACAAGCGCTTCATTCCGAACTGCGAAGTCCAGACCAAGACGGCAGTCTACCGCGGCGTCCTGCTCGAAGTGTCTCCCGCCGGCGACGTCAAGCTGGAGGTCGGTCCGGGCGTTCTCCGGTCCATCCCCGCCGACGAGATCCGAGCCCGCCGCCCCCTGCGGGAAGAGCCCGAAGAGCCCTGAGCGCTATCCGCTGCCAGGGGCGCACACCTTCAGCGCCACGCGGACGCCGGGCTGTACTCCTTCGGCGGGGAATGTCCCGCCGGCAGCAGCTTCGATGGCCATGCGCGCGCGCCAGCCACCCCAGACCAGGCGGAACGGGCGGATGTTGCGGCAGAGCTTCACGACGCGCCCCTCGCGGTCGAGAAAGAGGACGTCGATGGAGAACCGCATGAAACACGTGTGGAGCAGCGAGCACCGGTCGAACGCCATGGCGTGGCCCGGGGGGAGGGACGATCGTCCAAGAAGGCCGCGCATGCGCTCCAGAGGGGAATCGGCCATTTCCACGTGGCCGGCCAGAACGCCCCCCCCGGCAGACACGACGCCCTGTCTCATTTCAGCAGAATGCCGATCATGACGCCCACCACCGTAAAGCCCAGGTACACGAAGGCCGCGCGAATGTTTTCCAGGGTCCAGAACACCAGCGGCACGTCCGCCTTTCCGCGCGTCAGGAGGAGAACAACGACCGTCAGACCGATTAGCGCCAAAGCCCACAGTTGTCCCTTGCTCACTTGCTCTTCCTCCCGCGGGCCTTTCCGCCGCCCGCCTCCAACACATCGGCAACCGCCGCCATGATGTCCTCCAGCTCGGCCAGACGGCCCTTGCCCTCATAGCCGCACGCCAGGTCCCCCACCCCGACATCCACGATCCTTACCCCGCGGCCGCGCAGCGTGGCCAGGTTGGCCTGCGTGGCGGGGTGGTCCCACATCTTCACGTTCATCGCCGGGGCCACGACCAGCGGGGCGCCCGAGGCCAGCGCCGTCGCCGACAGCAGGTCATCGGCCAACCCGTGCGCCAGTTTGGCCATGACATTGGCCGTGCACGGCGCGATCACCATCACGTCGGCATCGTCGGCCAAGGCAATGTGCCCCGGCACCCACTCCACGTCGGGATCGAACATCTCCACCGCCACGGGGTTCTGCGAGAGCGTCTGGAACGTCAGCTCCCCGACAAAGCGGGTTGCGGCGCGGGTCATGATCACGCGCACCTGCCAGTCGCGCTTGCGCATGAGGCGAACCAGCTCGGCCGCCTTGTACGCTGCGATCGACCCGGTCACCCCCAGCACCACCCGCCGCTGTTGAGCCGTATTCATGCCGTAGACCCCACCATGCCCGCCCCTCCGCGTCAAGCCCCGTTTTCCAGCCGCAACAGGGCGGTCGCGGGATTCTTGATCTGGAACTCAGGAAATCAGGATGGGCTCGGGCCATCTATACTGCCTGCCTTGAGCATCACGCACAGATCCACTGAGGCTAGCCGCGAGCCGTAACTCCGGCCAAGGGCATCGTCGGCCGCAGTGCCGCGCATCCTCACCCGTCACAACGCGTTGCCATCGGGTCGGCAAGCGAAGAGGACACGGCCATCAGAACCCCATCGCCTGCCTTGACAAGGAGCCGAGTTCTGGGACAATCCGACCCTGAGACTGGCTGTCACGCTTTGGACCAGTAACCTCACTTGACGTCAGTCCGGCCAGCAAACGACAAGTTGGCAGATACAATAGTTCGCAAGCAAGAGATATGAACTATTCGCCTTATTCCTCCAGTGACGCCGACAAAGTC